>JAAYPS010000012.1 GCA_012519655.1 Clostridiaceae bacterium
ATGGTTATTATTCGCCACTTATTTAATAAATCCTTCTTTTTTTATGAAATTTTTTGAAATTTTTTTCCTTATTTTATTTTTGCTGCACTGAAATAACAAAATTCGCTGAAAAGGACAACTGCAAACCCGGAAATAAGTTAAGTATTTCCATAGAAGTAGTCTGAAAACACCTTTTTAAAAACACATCTGACAATTTTTCAATACTTTAGTAATATAACTTTATAAAGCATTTCTTTATTTCAGCCATCTTTGTGAAAAATTTCAGTATTCTAGTAATATAACTTTAAATTGATTATCTTACATAGTGAAATAAAGCAACATATCTGCATATAATGTATAATGCGTACCACCAGAGATAAACTTACAGTAAGGGGGCTGACGAAGTGAAATATTGCTATATTGTACACTAATCCTATATATAGTATAATTGTGTTTGGGCTTGTTCCCTTAAAAATATTAAGAAAGACATAATTTGGGTATAATAAATGAAAAACTTATTTATAAAAACCTCTATCCATGAATACTTGAGGTGCTGTTATGAGTGATCTATTGCGGAGTTTATCCGGAACTACGGTTCATATGGTTGGTATAGGCGGTATAAGCATGAGTGGGTTATGCGAAATTCTACTGAGAATGGGCATCAATGTTACAGGATCAGATGTGAAAAATTCGCCTATCATTGAAGACTTAAGAAATAAAAATGTTACTGTTTTCCTAAAACAAGAACCTAATAATATTACAAACCAAAAACTAGTTGTTTATACTACTGCTATGCCTCTCGATCACCCTGAACTTGAAGCTGCCAGGAATAAAGGTATTCCTGTTATTGACAGAGCTACTTTTTTAGGAGAAATAATACGAATGTATGAAAAAAGCATTGCTGTAGCTGGGACACATGGAAAAACAACTACTACATCTATGATTTCATCCTGCTTAATCCAAGCAGAAAAAGACCCTACCGTTCATATCGGTGGAATATTTGATGCTATCGGTGGTACAACACGTGTGGGCTCCTCTCCTTTTTTCGTAACCGAGGCCTGTGAATATAAAGATAGTTTTCTCAAGTTTTATCCTTTTATGGGCGTAATACTGAATATTGAATCTGATCATCTGGACTATTTCCATGATATTAATCATATTGAGCAGTCATTTTTACATTTTGCTTCCCAGGTTTATCCAGATGGAGTGGTTGTGGGAAATGCTGACGATGAAAGAATACTAAACATTCTACAAAAGTTAAATTGTAGGACTATAACCTATGGGCTGTCTTCTCCAAAAGCCCTCTGGAGTGCAAGAAACATTACATTTGATGATAATGGTTTTCCATCCTTCTACGTTGTTCGCAATAAAAAAAGTATACTTAAAATGAAATTGTCAGTCCCAGGATTACACAATATAAGTAACAGCCTAGCTTGTTTTGCTGCGTGTAGTGAATTGAATATTCCCGCTGAAACTATAAAAAAAGGCCTAAGAAAGTTTAAAGGAACCCATCGCCGGTATGAACATAAGGGCACAGTAGATGGGATAAAGGTAATTGATGATTATGCCCATCATCCTACTGAAGTTCTCGCAACTTTAAAAGCTGCAAGAAGTAGTACACGTGGTAAAATACTGTGTGTGTTTCAGCCACATACCTATTCGCGTACAAAAGATCTGTTAACTGAATTTTCTAGTGCATTTACTTTGGCTGATAAGGTCTATATAACAGATATCTATGCTGCAAGAGAACAAGATAATGGACTGATACACTCCTCAGAACTTGTAGATAAAATTAATGAACATTATAATAATGCAGTATATATATCATCCTTTGATAATATTGTAGATACTCTTATTCATGATTCTTCAGCAGGCGATATAGTTTTAACTATGGGTGCAGGTAATGTTGACAAAGTGGGTGAGATGTTCCTTTTAGAAAAAAAAATTAGAGCAGTAGGATAGTTTTATCCTACGCTCTTCCATTACACTCTACTTCCAAACTATCTATCCAGCTTTGCGCCAAACTTTTGCCACAAGAACTGTCATATCATCAGAAATATCTTCGGATTGACTACAGGCTTTTTCAAGTAGGTTTTCTGCCATTTCTTGCGGATTTAAAGTACTCTTAGTGTTTAGAACTTTTTCTAAAATTTTATTCCCTAAACCCTCATTTAACCTGTCATACACCCCATCTGACATCATGATAATAAACTCTCCGTCAGATAATTTTTTTCTTTCGCATTGAATGAAATCACCTCTGTGAAGCCCTGCTGGTAAGTTATTCATTTGTATATAATCAAGATCTTTACCACTCACAATAAGACTTGGCATAGCACCCATCTTGTAAAATTCTGTTTCTCCAGTGTATAAATCAATTGCAGCAATATCCATTGTCGCATACTTATCTAAATTCTCTACAGAAATTAACATATTCACAAGGTTAAGTGCTAACCGAACAGATACTCCACAATCAAGAAGTTGTTCAAACAATCCAACAGCTATCTCACTGAGTTTATTAGCTTCCTTTCCACTACCCATTCCGTCACTTATTGCAACAATATATTTTCCCTCACTAGTTTTTAGAAAAGAAAATGAATCACCTGAAACACTGGCTTTGTTCTTTTTTAACCTGGAAACTCCAGTTAAAACCCCTAAACTCTCCTTTTCATTTAAATATATAGTACACAAACGACGACCCTTGTTTTTGCAATCATCATCCATCATCAGCATATTTACTCCTAAAACCTTTGACGCTATGTCTTCAATAACTTTCCTACACGATTTATGACCTTTGCATTCATCAAATTGGATCATTACGCTAAACTTACCGCTATTGCCTCGTTTCACCTCTGTTTTTATCACAGGGAAACAATTCTTTTTAAGAGATGTTTCGATACTTGTTTCTTCTTCGCTAAAAAATTCAACATTACTAAAAATTTCATCAGACAATTTGGTCAGTATCTCTGACATAGCATAAATTTGCTCTGGAATTACACTCCGGCTTTCATATATTATTCTTTGCCACGCACTGTCTACACGTTTTATTTCAATCACTCTTAACAATGTATCCACCACAAAACCAGACTTCACACAGAAACGACTCAACTCTCTTTCAGATTCGGTAATGCAATTAGTACCTTCTTCCTGCAATGAGCCCACAAGTTTGCACATATTACTATATGTATAAAAAAGGCGTTCACTCCAGCAAACAGTCGATTTATTACATGATTTGCATACCCTTTGTGTAAGGTGATCAATTATTGAATTGCATATTTCATCACTGTCGGTATGGGTATCATTTATTTGCTGCTCGAGCGTATGCCCAAGCTTATATAAAGCTTTTGACATGCCACAAATTTTCTCGGATACAAAATTACGGAGCCGACTAATGTTTTCATTATCACAATTAGCTAAATCGATCCTTTTTTTTATCCGTACTATTGTTCCTGTCTTAAGATCTGGAATAATCAAAAAGAGTACTGTGGAAACAATGACATCCACCAAAGCTATTGGTATGTTTTCAGATAGCAAAATAAAAAGAAATTGTGTAAGAAAAAAAACACTACCAGATGCGATTTTTGATTTATTAATCATGCCAGCAGCCATACCCGATACCGCATACACTCCGGCAAGTGATAAAAATGAATCAGATAAACCAGTTGACAAAGCCATTCCAGCAACGCATCCAGCGCAAGCCCCAAATCCTGGTCCTAATGATCTTGTCAGCATGAGTAGACCCACGCTAGCAACTATACGATCAATATGCATCCATGCTATATTTACATCGTACAACCCTAACACACAGGCGCACCCAATCATCAGTATTCCAAAATATTCAATGTTTTTATATTCTGTAAAACCTTCCATAGACCGATTATGACCATAGATAGCTGCAGAAAATACTATTACAAGTATACAAGAAATTACAACTTCCATTGAAATTATTAAGATAGATTCTAAGATTTGGTGATTTATAAGAAAAACAAAAATACCTGTTATCGCTGTAGCGATTCCAACAAAAAGCATATTTTTTAAAGGAGACATTTTTTTCTCATCGTGCACAAATATTTTTTTTAGCCACTCATAAAGTAGTATTATAGCTATTTGCTTTAAAGCCGATAAAACATCCCCACGTAGAATATTCCATAAAAAAATAAACAAAACCATGAGTATTTTTACGGTTATGCTACCCGAATATGCTGCATAAAATGCTGGACCAAATGGCTTAATCACTCCAACAAGAGTACCTTGCGATATAATTCCAGAAAAAGCAGACATTATAATTTGTGAAAGGGTAAGGGATTTTAACCGTTCCCGCAGTGGGGATGTTTTTTTATCGGACATGGTAACCTTTGGGGTATACACCGATGTACCTTTCATGAACAACGACCTCCCGATTTCATCATTAGTAATGTGTATGATATCAATTATACGTATCACTAATGTCTTTCGGTGTCGTTTTACAGTTTTTCCCGGAAATTATCTATCAATATTCCTCATCTTCATGGAGTATACCAAGGTTTACAGCGACATTGTCAAATGCATCAATTACGCATCTTTCACCCGACCAATGGGTACAAGTATTACAAGATAGCTCTTCGTCCTCATATGGACCCATAGTAGCGCTGGTGCTACGGTTCCTCCGTTGATACTGGCTACAGTTTTCTCCAACTAGTTTTAGATCTTCAGGTGTCATACTTTCGCTCAATACAATTCCCTCCATACTTTTGTATTATGTGGGCAGTTGATTTGCTACCCTGCATATTAAAGTATGCCCGTGGTAAGTAAAAATATGTATGCCAAATACAAAAGTAAATTCGAAGAGTAAAGCTCAATACAAATTGTCATCCTCAGTTTACTTGATATAAATTAATCATTTGCCGCTATTTGTGTCACCATTACAAGCGAGCTCAATTTTACTAGTACGTAGCATTATTCTATCAGTTTTAGTCTTGCAAAAGAAGCCATGAGTCTTTTCATACCATGCGTATCAAAGATTATTTCCAGCTTGAAATCTTCGCCCTCAGGTTCTTTTTTCGAAACAGTACCTTCACCAAACTTTTTATGCAATACACGTGTACCCACTTCAATATTGCATGGAGCAATCTCCTGTGCTTGTGTAAAGGATTTGGTGCGCTGCAGCCATGTATTAGCTTCTGTTATTTTGTTTAATTTATTATTGTTAGAATTGATCTTAATGGTGGTCTCATCCTCAGGGTATTGTAATAAATCTGGAGGAATTTCATCAATAAACCTTGACGGCATTTGATATGTAGTATTTCCAAACAACATTCTTGCTCTCGCATGTGTAAAATACAACTGTTCTCTTGCCCTAGTAATAGCTACATAGCAAAGCCTGCGCTCTTCTTCCATTTCTTCTTCCTCGCCAATGCATCGGTTATTTGGAAACAAACCTTCTTCAAGACCTGCAAGGAAAACCACAGGAAATTCAAGGCCTTTAGCACTATGCATTGTGAGAAGAACTACCCTCTCTGGCTCTTCTTCCAAACTATCCACATCAGCTACAAGTGAAATATGCGCTAAGAAATCCTCCAATGTAGGTGTTTCTTCTTCACTGCTCTCAACATACTCCACTGCAACGGATTGAAACTCTTTAATATTTTCAATACGGGTTTTGGCTTCGACGCTATCCTCCTGTTCCAGCTCATGAATAATGCCACTTTCTTCTATAACCATTCTTATCCACTCAACTAAATCAGTATAAGAAATCATGGTACGAAACCTTGCTAATGTGTCTGTAAACGTCTTCAACTTAGCTGCTGCCCTGGATAACTCTGGAAAACTATTCGCCTGAAAAATAATGGAATATATACTTACTCCATTTTGAATTGCCAATTGCTCGGCTTTATCAACCGTTACTTTGCCTATCCCTCTTTTGGGTACGTTAATTATCCTTTTCAGGCTTATATCATCATGGGGATTTTGGATAACTCTCAAATACGCAATAACATCTTTTATTTCCTTACGATCATAAAATCTATGTCCACCAATGATTTTATATGGTACGCCATTTTTCATGAACGCATCTTCAAATACACGTGATTGGGCATTTATTCTGTAAAGGATAGCAAAATCACCATAATTTCTTGCATTTGATCTTATTTCATTTTTAATAACATTGGCAATGTACCAAGCCTCTTCTCTTTCATCATTAGCAACATGAACGTGAATTTTTTCACCAGTAGAGTTCTCAGTCCAAAGCTTTTTTTGTTTTCTTCCAGTATTATTTTTAATTACATGGTTTGCTGCATCTAAAATATTTCCCGTTGATCTGTAATTCTGTTCAAGCTTTATTACTCTGCAATCGTCGAAATCTTTTTCAAAATCTAAGATATTGCGGATGTTAGCACCTCTCCAACCATATATTGATTGATCATCATCGCCTACAACGCAAATATTATGATGCATATGAGCGAGCATGTTTACAAGCATGTATTGTGAGGTATTTGTATCCTGGTACTCATCTACAAGAATGTATTTGAATCTATGTTGATAATAATCAAGCACCTCAGGAAAATCCACGAAAATTTTTAGTGTGTGCAATATAATATCATCAAAATCTACCGCATTGTTGGATTTTAATTTTTTCTGGTAAAGAGTGTAGATTTTAGCTACTTGCCTTAGCCTAAAGTTAGAACCTGCAAGGGTGCTAAATTCTTCGGGATAAATCATCTCGTCCTTTGCTCGGCCTATTTCATGCAAAACACTCTTTGGTGGAAAGTTCTTATCGTTAATTTGAAGCTGACTTAGGCAATCTTTTATCAAAGTCTCCTGGTCGCCTGTGTCATATATAACAAAATTACTGTCAAAACCAATTCTCGTTATTTCCCTTCTTAATATCCTAATGCAACATGAATGGAACGTACCTGTCCATGTATCCAGTGCCCTTGGACCGATTATGTTTTCAATACGCTCCTTCATTTCCTTTGCGGCTTTATTTGTAAATGTTATTGCCAATATGTTATAAGGTGCGACACCTTTTTCTTCAATAAGATAAGCTATGCGATGTGTCAGCACCCTTGTTTTTCCGCTCCCCGCCCCGGCCAGGACCAACAGCGGACCTTCTGTATGTAAAACAGCCTCTTTCTGCTGTGGATTTAGTCCTTGAATAAGATCCATCATAAATCCTCCAAATATATTTCGCTAGTTTGATCAAATAATAAATTTCGCAAATTAATTATACAGGTTTGCTCATATGATTGCAAACAACTGTTCGCTATTTTTCTCTTTTATGCAGCGCAGAAATAGTATATAATAAATAGGCTAAACTACCGACTTAAACAATCAAGGCTCGGTTATTAAGCGCTGGAGGATAAGACATATGAATGAAATTAACATAATGTCCTCTGTGCCTGCAATGTTGGTAAAGTTGGAGGATATAACATATGAATAGAATTGACATTCATGGAGTGAAAATTCATGATGTAAATATGAATGAAGCTATAGACTTAATTAATAGTTGGATTAATGAAACTGAAATTACATCCCATGCAGTATATACCCCTAATTCAGAAATAATTATGCAAGCGCAAAGAAGTAGTGAATTGAAGAATACTCTAAATAATGCGAATTTATTAGTGGCAGATGGAGCTGGGGTTGTTTTGGCTTCAAAAATATTAAAAACACCTTTAAAGGAAAAGGTGTCGGGAGTTGATTTAGCCAAGAATTTACTTAAAGCATATTCAGGGAAGGATGTTGGTTTTTATTTACTTGGGGGAGAACCTGGAGTGGCTGACCTGGCTGCTGTGAATATTATCTCCAATTACGGAAAAGTGAAAATAACAGGCTATAACCATGGATATTTCAAATCAGAAGAAGAGAATGACTTGATAGATAAAATCAATAGCACAAAACCCGATATTCTGCTTGTTGGATTGGGTGCACCAAAACAAGAACTTTGGATACACAACAATATGTACCGGCTAAACTGCAAAGTTATGATTGGCGTAGGTGGAAGTATAGATATTTTTGCAGGTAAGGTATCATTAACGCCCGAATTTATCAGAAAAGCAGGCTTCGAATGGTTACACAGACTACTACGCGAACCAAGGCGAATAAAGCGAATGATGGATCTACCACGTTTTATGCTAAAAACTATTAAAAAGCGCTTTATCGGGAAGTGATAAGAATGAGCAATTGTATAAGTAATTATATAAATAAACATGGTATTAACAGGAAAAAAATTGCAGTATCGATTATTGTTTCGATAGCGTTAATTTCGTTAATTCAACTTGTAAAAGGAATTGGTTTGCGCAACCCCGGATTCATTGAGAAATACTTTTCAAACGGTACTTACCCTATTACATCCACAATTCAGACATCCATTGCAAACATATTTCCATTTTCGCTATATGAAATTGTCATAGTCGCATTAATTGGTTTTTTTATATACAGATTAGTAAGACTCATTCGCTCTTTTATTAAAAAAGATTATGTAAAGGAATTGGTCAACTTTGTAACCTTGGTGATTTTGCTTGTATCAATTGGTCTTTTCTTATTTCAATTTCTATGGAGTTTGAATAACTATCGGTATCCACTATCGGTGCAAGTTGGATTAGATGTAAAGGAAACATCCGTTAACGAGCTGGCTCAAACGTACAAAGCTTTGGTTCTAAGAGCTAATGATGCTCGTAGCGCACTCTCAAGCGCTCAATATACAAGTTCAAGGAAGTTAAAAACACATGAAATACTAAATACTGCATGGGAGGGATACCCACCACTTGCCGATAAATACCCTATTTTTCACTCTCGAAGGGTACGTGTAAAAGGACTTACTTTTTCTCGGATCCAAACCATATCCGGATATTCAGGTGTATACAGTTTTATTACGGGTGAACCTAATATAAATATTGAGGCCCCGTTAACTTCCATGCCTCATACAGCCTGCCATGAAATTGCACACCAAATGGGTATATCTTTTGAAGATGATGCTAATTATGCAGGATTTTTAGCTTGTATTAATCATCACGATCCACTATTTGTGTACTCTGGGTATCTTTCTGCCATTACCTATACAGGAAATACATTATACCGTCAGTCCCCTGAGCTCTATAACCAGATTTCTTCGCTATTAAGTGAGAATATAATTAAAGATCAGCAAGAAAATAATGCATTTTGGAATCAATATAAAAATGACACTGTTACTAAAATAGCTGATAAAATAAATGATAATTATCTTAAAAGCAATAATCAACCAGATGGCGTTCAAAGCTACGGCAAGTTTGTAGATCTCCTAATAGCAGACTACTTTGAAGATAACTCAATCTAAACAAGAACACAAAGAACAAAGAACACAGAGGGAC
>JAAYPS010000157.1 GCA_012519655.1 Clostridiaceae bacterium
AATTGCTATTTTCATAAGATTCCTCCATTCTTTTACTTATTTAATATATATAATCAGTTTCTGGGTCCTGCCTGTTCGCAAAGCGCATTCCGCGCCTTTGCCTACGGCAACCACGACCACAACTATTTTCTGCTTCTTCACAAAGCCGGTATTCACCACCCTCAATTATAAGTACTTTTCCGTTTACCAAGGATTCAGCCAGTTTTTTTCTGGCTTCAATATAAATGCCTTGTACGGTGCTACGAGCAATATTCATCTGCTTAGCACACTCTTCTTGATTAAAACGCTCCAAGTCGATAAGTCTTATGGTTTCATACTCATCTACAGTCATGTTTACATGGTTTTCTGCATCGGCAGGTAAATCAAGTGGCCCGAATCTATTGCTTTCAGGTAAACTGCATACTTTTCTCCACTTCATAGGTCTTGCCATAATCTATCACCTCCAATCCTAATCAGAAATAACCAGAGCGTCCTCCGGTTATCCCTGATGTCCATTATAGATCCTCTAATTGCTTATCAATAGCTTCGAGTTGATCTTGCAACATGGTTTTCTGTTCATTGAGTAGCTCTTTTTGTGTTTTTGAGGAGGTCTGGTTAATCGCAAAACCCCTGCCAAAACCACGGCCAAAACTGCGACCGAAACCTCGTCTGCAAGCGAGTCCAAGGCCTAATCCCATTCCGATACCAGCTCCGTACTTAACTGCATTAGCGCCTGTGCAAAGCCCTAATCCTCTTCCAGTCATTGATCCCACACCCATTGGGCCGGTTCCATCTCTTCTTGGCATGTTTTTCACCTCCTTTTAGTTTCTGGCATATGCCATCTATTCTTATTATACCCCGTTTATGGCATATGTCAATAACTATTGAGTAATTTCATGGAAAATTAAAAAGACTGCCAGCAAGGCAATTAAGTCTTAAGTAGCAGTCAATAAAGTGACCCGGTATTTAGACGTGAACTTGATAAACTGGAATTTGTCATATTTTGACCACATCGAACGCCTGTCCACTTATAGAGTCCTTTTGCCAGTCACGCCTTGCCATCGTAAATAAAAATGCAATAAACAATTGAGTTCCTCCAGCCTATCTCATAGTTTATTAAAAGAATGCCCTACAAAAAGGAGTTAGCTCTTAAACTAACTCCCATCAGTGAATAATAAAAAATCATATTTATATAAAAGTTGTATCCCCTGTGAAAGATCAAACAACTTTTTGTTTTCGTATAGTCAACGCCCATGGGATAACATTCTGTCCATTCCGGGCAGTCGGTAAAAGCAACCTCACAGAAAATGTGCAGAACAATCGTATTTGGAGTTAACGATGAATTTCTACTTCCATTATTACGTTCTCCTTTTTATGTAGTAATTCTCACGGTCCCATTCAGCGTTAACAGGATAATGGGCGTAGCCGTGATTCATCAATGCTAAGATGCGCTCAGTTGCATTTGTAACAGCCTTCGTGACAATTCTGTAACAACCGAAGTCATGAAAGAAACAAGCTTTCAACCTCATGCCTTTGTGCATGTCTTTAGCGCAAGGATATTCGTCACACTCAAAGCAGTAATTCAATCCTTTTTCAGTGCAACATGCTTTAATCTCACAATTTTCTTTTTTGCATTTGCA
>JAAYPS010000158.1 GCA_012519655.1 Clostridiaceae bacterium
GGCATTTTGCAATGCTATTTTCAAGTACCGCTGTGCAATATGTTGTGGTTGTGCATTAGGTCTCTCAGCACATATTGAACAGCTAAATTTAATAAAGTACATTGGCAAAAGCCTTTATTAGTTATTGTATGCATTTTAGGATATTAATGTTACAATATATTATATGAAAAAAAGGGAGATGTTGGATGTGAATAAAGAAATATTAATTAATTACTTAAATTCTCTTGAACAATGCGGAATACCGGGTTGTGATTGCGCTGTAATTCATAATCACGAATTAGTTTTCCGACATACTGTAGGCTATGCCGATTCAAAAAGAGAAAAATCTTTAACTGACAAGAATACATATTGGCTGTATTCTGCTAGTAAATTGATTACCTGCACTGCAATAATGCAGCTTATAGAAAAAGGACTCTTTGATTTGGATACACCTGTTTCTAATATTCTTCCAGAGTATAAAAACTTAAATGTGAAAACTAAGAAAGGTCTTATACCAGCAAAGAATCCCATGACCATTAGACATCTGCTTTCGATGCAAAGTGGTTTAAACTATGATTTAGATGCTCCATCCATACGTAAAGTTGTAGAAGAAACCAATAATGAGGCTACAACCAGGCAAGTTATAGCAGCTCTCGCAAACGAGCCATTGGAATTTGAACCAGGCACACATTTTCTATATAGCCTAAGTCACGATGTGCTTGGTGCCGTAGTTGAGGTTGTATCAGGTCAAAAGTTTAGTGAGTATCTTCACGAACATATATTTAAGCCCTTGGGAATGAAGAATACAGGTTTTGAGCTAACACACGAACTTGAGGCAAATATGTCGGATTTATTTGAATTTGATATGGATAATATGCTATCCACTCCTTCACCAAACAAAAACCGCTACTTCCTTACGAAAAACTATGAAAGTGGAGGAGCAGGGCTCATTTCAACAGTTAATGATTATCTATTGTTCTTGGATGCAATGTGTCATGGTGGTGTTAGTATTGATGGCTATAAACTTCTTTCTATGGAGTCAATTGATAATATGAGACAGGATCAAATGAATGAAACTTCTAAGAAGGATTTTGATTTGTTTGGCAGAATAGGATATAGCTATGGTTTGGGTGTTCGTACTCTCATAGAAAGAGAAAAATCTGGCGTAAAAAGTCCTTTAGGCGAATTTGGTTGGGACGGTGCTGCTGGTGCCTACGCTTTAATTGATGTAGAAAATCATCTAGCAATATTTTATATTCAGCACGTGCTGAACTGTGGTTACGTTTATGATGTAATCCATCCTAAAGTTAGAGACCTTACATATGAAATGCTTGATTTGTAGAGTGTGCTTATCAATTATGATTCTATGCCTTAAATTATAATCCTGTGCCTTGATTCTTCTAACAAAAGGAAAAGGCATGTTTTGGAGAAAAACTCATAGTAATACCATGGAAAAAATAAAAAGCTGGGTTAATTTGAAGCCCAGCTTGCCTACTCTTTATTTATTATTAACTTTTGATATTTAGTATTAATCCATAGCTCTTAATAGTCTTAAATAGTGATTTGCCTCGCGCAATACATGATCTGCTAATAATGGCTGTATGATGGATTTTATCTCGCAGTTTAAAAGACCTTCTGTAGCAGTTCTCTTGAAATTTTGAATTGCATTTGTGGCTTGTAGGCTCTCTTGAATAATTTGACTTTCAGGTGTTCTAACACATTTATCAACAAGCCTTTCAAATCTTTCGGTAAATGTCATAGCGGTCTGTTTTAGTCCCTTCTCTGTTGGGTCCAACAATCCATCAATAAATGATGCATGCTCTCCCATTATGTTGCTCCAGAAATTAAGTTCTTCACAGAGCGTTAGTTTAGGCATTTCTCGATTTTGTAGAGATTTTAATGCTGCTAGATAATACTCTGCTTCACGGGTAATATGCACTATTAGGTCGAAATATAGGGAAATAAACAATTCACACTCTGATATCTTTGCTAAGAGTTTCTTCTTGAAATCAATTACTTGTTCAAGCAAATTTATCGATCTTTGATTTAAGTCTTTTACAATATCTACTGAATTATCTCTAAAATAATTACTTGGAATATTAGTTATGCCAACTAGGTCATACTCATCCTTGGTAATGTCTGTATCTATGCTTGCACCAGTTAATTTTGATGTCACTTCCTCTGCTTTTAATGTATAGGGTGTTACAAACTCGTTTGACTTGATAGCATCTTCTGATATAGCTCGGTTAGCATAATGCACAGTTTCGGACAGCAGTTTTTCAAAGCCCCGTTTTAATACTCTTGCTTCAACTATATTACCTGATTCAACGGGGGGTAAATTGGTTTCTATTAGTAATAAATGTTCCTTCATAATTCTTTGAAAAAATAGGTTTGTCTCGAGTGAAATCCTTATAAATTCGTTGTTTGATAACAATACAGTTAACTCCTTTCGGCTTTATTATCTAATATATAATATTAGTTGATACTGAAAATGTGTATGTGCTTCAGAATATACTGGAGAAATCAGGTTAATTATATTAAACAGGTCAATTCCAAAAGTAAATTAGACTTTTCGAACTTAATTTAGACCCCCATCCGGAAGGGGCATAAATTCGGTATTTTGATTAGTTCAGTTTCTACAAAAAACGAGCTATTAATGAATCATTTTTTGTGATAGAATGATATAAAATAAAACAAATAAAGTTGATTTTGGGCATGGGTTTTAGAGGTCTATTGGTTTAAAAAAGATTTTTCAGACTAAAATAGACCCCTTAAATTGATTTATTAAATGCCCAGATAATATTTGTTACTACTTAAGTAAAGATGGTTTTAATATAATATCGTTTGGGTCGATTTTGTTAATGTTGCTCTTCACCATTAATTTTTTCTATTTTCCCTGGGTCTGAGAATTCGCTCCCATTGTCTGTTAAAATCAAATAAAACAATGTTTTATAATCTTGTGTACCAACAGCGTTATAAATCCATTTAAACCACTCAGAAACGCTTCAATCTCTTCAGGTGAAAGTTGAATGCCAGTTCTGGAGCCTTTTAATGTGTTTCATAATCTTTCTGTGCTTCCTTAGCAGAATAAAGACGTTTTTTAAGAGTACATTTAAACCTTTTCTCACAACTATTGCAAACATAAGGAGGAGAAGAATATGTATCGCATATTTCTTCTTTAAA
>JAAYPS010000159.1 GCA_012519655.1 Clostridiaceae bacterium
CAAACAATGGGTCTGTTTCATATTCTTCCATTACGAAATTAATGTCAGACCAGTAGGGCATAAAACCGAATTCAATCCGTTTAACATTGGTAAATGGCAGATATCTGACTAAATCAAAGAAACTAATATCTTTCTTTGAGAAGACCCCAATAAGTTTAAGAATCTCTCCTTCTTGCTCTGCGATAACCATTGTATTAATCTCCGGAAGTTCGTAAATACAATCCTTGAGGTATCCAAAGTATATATGAAAAATATTTATGTTGGCAGTATTTAAACAATCAAGTTTTTGCGAAAAATTTACACGGTTGTAAACATAGTTCCACACCTTGGGATCGTCGTAGCATAGTTTATTTGGCGTAGCCTTGTTATTTATTTTACATTCACAAACCGGTAGCTTTTCATATATACGATTGAAGCCAAACCTTGGATAAAAATCGACTACACTGTCATTTGCTGCTAAATACATTGGAACATTATCGTATTTGTTAACAATATGCTCTATTAACACCCGAGATAACCCTCTGCCCCTGTATTCTTCCTTTGTGGCAACAGCTCCAAAGGATAAAGCAGAATATTGCTTTTGATTAAATAGTATTTGTGTCTTAAAAACACAGATATTTGATACTATCTCGTTATTTTCAATAATAGAATAGCTCTCATAATTCTCATCCCAGAGATTTAAATCATACCAAAATTGAAAGTCTAAGAAAATATTCTTTAACAGATTATTAAGCATAAATTGATATTCTTTGTCGTTTCCATTGCAGAAAGATATTTTCATAATTTCACCTCATCTTATTAAAAGATTTTGCAAACACTTTTTGTTATATGTAAACTATATGTCTACTCCACCAATCTTGCCCCCCAGAAGTCTTTTAAGTGTTCTGGAGCACAAATAAAACACTCATTTCAAAGTTAAGCTTTTTGTTACTCCTAATTTTACTATATCCTTCGTTTTAAGCCAATATAATGATTTTTTATAATCATTCTAAATCATTTTTAGCTTTAAATACTAAATTGCTTATGTTGAAACAATACTTTAGTGGTAAAGAATAATTGTAAAAGACTAAAAACTTATTTATCCCATCACCTAAAGATGGGGAGTACGTAATAGGTAATAAAAAAGCAACTCAAGATTGAGTTACTTGTAATCACTCCAACTATGGGAGTACGTAACAGGTAATAAAAAAAGCAACTCCTGCATAGGTTATTTAGGGAATGTTTTACCTAATCTGTAATTGGTCTGCTGGTGGTTTCAGCCAGGCTGACAAAAAATCACTCTCTAAAAATAGGAGTTTGCATTCATGAAAGTAGCCATTTTAACTATGTTTGCGGAGCTTGATACAACATATTCTCTTGTAAGCGTAGTGGCAGAAGAACTAAAAATGTTACTTGATGCCGGTATACAAACAAAACTGCTGGTTTGTGAACAGTAACCGGAGTAGATTGATCCGTCCAAGAAACACCATTACTGGAGGTTATGACAGTGCCTGAATTCCCAACAGCTACAAAAAGATTGTTTCCGAAAGTTACAGCATTCAAACCGACTACCGAGGCTGTCTCAGCGGTCTGCCGCATCCAGGTAACCCCATCAATAGAGATTAGTATGTCCTCTGATGTCAGCACTGCTACTATAGTATTATTGCCTGCTGCCATGCCACGAACACCAGCACTGGATGCGCGAAGTGTCCAAATGATTCCCTCGGTTGAAGTGACAATAGTTCCGTTAAATCCTGCGGTAATATAGATACCGTTGCCACCTGCCGCTGTTAAAAGAGTTCTGTCTGTATTCCCTTCTCTTTCTGTCCATGTTATCCCGTCGGCAGA
>JAAYPS010000160.1 GCA_012519655.1 Clostridiaceae bacterium
ACATTTCCCGTGTCTAATGCTATTGCCAACTGCTTCATTAATAATTCTGTATAGTATTTTTTTCTGCTCTGAACTAATTAGCTGATGATTTCCTGAAAACTCAAAAACAATATCAATTCTATGGTATTTCTTCATAGTATCTATATAATTTAAAATGTCGGTAAGAAAATTGTTTTTTCCATTCTTATTCCAGCTATATCCGTATATCGTAGCTCTTAATTCACTCATAGCACTATTTAGTGATGCCTGTAGCATTGATAATTCGTTTGAGATAATATTTTTACTTAAATTAGGACTTTTTATTATCAAGCCGTAAATCCCACAAGAAATGCTGAATAAATTTTGCAAAACACCATCATGAATTTCATTTGCAATCCTGTTTTGCTCTTCATTAATCAAGAGATTTTTGTTTATTTTCTCCAGTTCAAATTTTTCAAGTGCAGTTGTTCCTAATTCAGACAAAAATGTTAACTGTTCAGATACATACTTATCAAAGTTGTTATTAGATATTTCAATATTTGCATGGTTGTGTGTTTTTGCTTTATTGAAGTTTAATGAATTGGGAAAAGTAACAGCGATAAATCCACATGTTTTATAATTTGGTTTTACTGGTGCAATTATATACTTGTCTTTATCAATTATCACTGTTATAGGTGATGTTTTAATTTTTTGCATTGGCTTGAAAAGCTTTTGTTCTACTTCTTCTTTGTTAATTATGTCACCTAAAGATTTTATGATTTTACCATCTTGCATTATAAATGCGGCTTTTGAGTAAGTCATTTTCAAAGCATACTCCAATAACAGATACTGAAGATTATTCTCATCACTTTGAGTTGTTAATAAATGTACTGCTTGGTAAAGCTCCATAATATAGTTTATGGATTCTTTAATTTCTTTGTTAGCTAAGTTTAACTGTTGGTTAATGTCAATTAAGTATGAGTTTTTAATTTGAATATCCTTATTGTATCTTGAAATTACCTGAATGGTGCCTGTAAAAAGAATAAGACTTAGAATTAGATTTGATTCATTTTTTAGTACTTCCCAAAATTCACTACTGGGGTTTAGCAAAGAGAAAACCCAAGTTGAGCTGATTAGATATACTAAAAGATTACTCCAACAGTATAATTCTTTGTTGAGAACAAAAGCAGTTACTAATATAGTATTAAGCGAGTACCATATATACGGACTTGAAAGGCCTCCGGATGGGATTAGTATAAATGAGTTAAAAATGGTTTCTATTAATAATAAAAATACTATCATTGGCTTATTGTCGAGATATTTAGCGTACAGATAGTTTAAAATAATACATGATAAGCCTATACAAGAGATTATAAATGCTTTTCGACCTAAAGATGTAATGGGGTCTTCCAGTACGAAAAAAGCAGATATTACTATATAAGTAATATATCTATATAAACGAATTGTTTTCTTAATGTTAAATGGACTGTTCATTTTCTTTATGTTCTTTATTTTCTTTAATAGACTTGTAAACAATCCCTCATCTAACCTCCCGTATATTATCAATTTTAATGTTTTGTGAGAAAGTAAAATATAGAGACCAACAAAATTATATTCATCAACATTTGAAATTATACTCTATTTCTCAAAAATGGATACTGTTTTCCCACTTATTTCCGAGAAAAAACTCGCATATTCCTAATGAACCATGGATTCAATAGAATATATGCGAGTTTGCTATAGAAAAATACTATAAATATGCTATAAACCTATCAGGGACGTTATGGTTTTTTATTCTGTTGGTGGGGCTTGAGTTTATTTTTGTTCAAATCATGCTGCTTCTTATTCCATTCTTTCATGTATTTCTCAGTCCATTCCTTCCAGTAGTCCCAATTTTCAAAGTCTTTCTCATTCCAATCCTTCCAGTTATCCCATTTTTCGAAGTCTTTCCAATAATCCTTATCAAACCACTTTTTAAAGTCCAATGTTTTAAGACTATTGAACCATTTCATTTTATAGCGGTTATTACTAAAAGGCTGAAATGCATCTTTTATAATATTTAGATCTTTTTCCTCTAGTTTACGATTTTTATATTGGCTAAGGTCTTTGTCAAAGCCCTCTTTCTCATACTGTCCAACAATGGCTTTTGCTAAGTCTACTATATCAAACACATTTACATATCCATCGTCGTTAACATCATATCTCTTAATGAATTCGTCCTCGTCCTTCTTAGGATCAGGTTTAGTATTTGTTTTTTTACTAAGGATGTCAATATCAACTCCAGTTAGAGCCTTATTGGTTGTTTTGACAGGTGTTGCATCGTCCATATCTTTTTTAGTTTCTTTTTTGTTGTAGAAACCTTCAGAAATATAGTCTGTATTCTTTGTAATAACCTTATATGACACAATATATTCTGTCTTTGCAACAGGTACAGTTAAAGTATAACTGGCTGAATTAGATCCCTTTGGAATTTTCACTTTCTTTATGAAACTGAAATCATCTGAGGTTGAAGATTTAGTATTCTTGTTGTAAGCTGTGACTTCTACTTCAATTCCGTTAGTTGGCGCTTTATCATTGTTAGGTAAATTTACTTTACCGCTGATATTTGTAAAGGGTAGTGTTTTTAAGTCAATGTCTTTTACAGTGTTTGCTACGTCTATAAGTGTTACATCCGCTGCATCCCTTGATGTTCCATCTTTATCATAGAAACCTGTTTCTTTATACCCACCGTTTTCATAAGTGTAATAGACTTTGTACCCTTTTTTAGCTGTATTTATTGGCACTATGAGTTTATATGCTTTTTCCTTAGCGTTGGCCTTAACAGTAATATCCTGTGTTATAATAATGTCGTCATCAATTGATTTCGAATTTGAGCCTTCTTGAATAGCAGTGATTGTATACTTCAAATCGTTTAATGGTCTGGTAGTTTCATTACCAAGCACAATTTTACCTGAAATAGTTCTGCCTTCCAAAAGCTCAATATTAACATCTTTAACATCGCCTGAATTGAGATCGATCTGAGTCCTTTGATCTTTTATTGCAACTGTTCCATCTTTACGGTACCAGCCGAATGGAGCGTAATTGTTCCCAACCTCATAATATACAGTATATTTTGCTTTTTTGTTCTGACTCTTTGGTACTTGAATACTATAAGCTAAGGAATTACGTCCTTTTTCAATTTTTAACTCTGTGGTTACACTTATGTCATCATCTTTATTACTTACTGTGTTATTGTCTGTCACTACGCTTAGCTTAACTTTAACTCCACCAGTAGGTGCAACATCACCTTTGGGTAATGAAATGACACCACTAATAGTTGAATGTGTACTTGCTGCAATAATATTGATTGGCAATAAGGTGACTAATAAACATGCTGCTAATAAAATAGATAAAACTTTAAACTTCTTCATTATAACCTCCAAATTTGTTCCATCATTTTCTATTATTAATATACGTTTAATGGGAACTAATAATTGGGGCAGATAAATAAGTGAAATATATTTGAGAAGTGAATGTAATATGAATGAAAAAAATTGATTTGAACAAGTACTAATAGATATAGCTTAGGCTATAAGGAATACTTCTAAATGTATCTGCATGAAAATAACCTAATGAGAATATAACAATTAAAATATATGTGTAATTACAATATGCCTACTATTCGTAACAAAAATAACAAGAATTAATCTGAACTGATTTCCTTCCATGTCATTACTTCCCAACCAGCATTAGTTGGCTCAACATAATGAGGAGGTGCTTCATACTGCATCCTATAGTCGTAGACATTGTCTGATCTATAGCCACGATGTAGTTCATACCGCCCACTGTAGTACACTCTCCCGGTAGCAGCATCTTTTTTGACTACACGTGAACCAAGGTATTTAATCTGACCATAATCTTTAGATGAAATGTATTCCAAATCCTGAACAGTTACAGAATTGCAGTATAATGCTGCTTGGATATTAATATTTTTTACAGTTGTGTTTATGTTACCCCACCACCTATCTCCT
>JAAYPS010000161.1 GCA_012519655.1 Clostridiaceae bacterium
CTAGGAATAAATAGCACAAAAGAACCGTCCCTCTGTGTCCCCCTGTGTTATTTTGAGAATTGGCTATTATATAGCGTTGCATAAAAACCATCTCTTTCAAGCAATTCATTATGTCTACCTTGTTCGATAATTGAGCCATCCTTTAAGACAAGGATTACATCAGCTTGCCTAATAGTGGACAGTCTGTGAGCTACTATAAAGCTCGTTTTGCTCTTCATTAACCTTGCAAAGGCTTCTTGGATTTTTAGCTCTGAACGTGTATCGATGGAAGATGTAGCTTCATCTAAAATAAGCATTGGTGGTAAGCACAGCATAACCCGTGTTATACATAAAAGCTGTTTCTCACCTTGTGAAAGGTTTCCCCCATCCTCAGTAATAATTGTGTCATATCCTTTTGGAAGTCTCTTAATGAAACTATGGGCATGAGCGGCCTTTGCAGCTTCTATTATTTCTTCTTCTGTTGCATCGGGTTTACCAATGATGATATTTTCACGTATTGTTCCTGTTCTTAACCATGTATCCTGTAAAACCATGCCATAGCTAGTTCTAAGGCTCTTTCTGGTAATGTCGTGTATATGGATATTCTCTACCTTTATACTTCCCTTGTTCACATCATAGAAACGCATAAGGAGATTAATTATAGTGGTCTTTCCACTTCCGGTAGGCCCCACAATAGCAACTTTTTGACCGGGCTGCACAAAAAGATTCAAATTCTCAATAAGCTGAGTTTCAGGTGAGTAAGAGAAATCAACATTTTCTATGTTCACTTGTCCCTTTACATCATTTAAGACAATCGCATTATAAGCATCTGGTATTTGAGCTTCTTCTTCTATCAACTCAAAAATCCTTGTAGCACAGGCAAGAGCGTTCTGAAGCTCAGTTATGACACTGGAAATCTCATTAAAGGGCTTTGTGTATTGATTTGCATAGCTTAAGAAACTTGTTAATCCTCCCACTGTAATTCCTCCGCCAACTGCTGTTAATGCACCTGTTAAAGCAACTCCAGTATAAACAACACTATTAATAAAGCGAGTGCTGGGATTGGTAAGGGATGAATAAAATATGGCTTTTAGAGAGCATTTTCCGAGCTCTTCATTTATATGGTCAAACTCCACTTGAGCTTCATCTTCGTGGTTAAAAGCCTTTACAACCTTCAAGTTACTGATCATTTCATCTATAAAAGCTGTTTGTTCTGCGCGAATTTCCGACTGGCGTTTAAACATATTATAGGTTCTATTAGCAATAAAACGAGCAACAAGTAATGATAGTGGGGTTAATAAAACAACAACAATGGTTATTTTCCAATTTATAGATAACATAAACAAAAATGTTCCGAAGATTGTTACAACACCAGTAAATAGCTGGGCAAATCCCATGAGCAGACCTTCTGCAAATTGGTCAACATCGGCTATTATACGGCTTACAATTTCTCCATGGGGCTGTTTGTCAATATATTTTAGGGGTAATACTTGTATTTTATTAAAAGCCTCATTACGGATATCTCTTACAACATGGTAGGTCATTCTATTGTTTAATATGTTCATCAACCATTGTAAAATAGCCGCTACAGCTGCAACTATGCCTATTTTAAGCAGTATGCTTATAACTCCGGGCAAATCCACTTCGCCCATACCTACAATCAAATCCACAGCTTTTCCTACAAGAACTGGTATATAAAGTGTTAATGCCACAGTGATTGCAGCAAGTATAATAGAGAGTAATAACAAAATCCAATAGCGTTTTATATATTGAAGAACTTTTGCAATAGTGCTTTTATTAGATGTTTTCTTGTTTTTGTTTTTCAAGTTATTCACTCTCCTTTTTAAACTGGGAATTATAGATTTCACGATATACCTGGCAGGATTGTAACAGCTTATCATGTTTACCCATTCCAACCATTATCCCGTCATCCAACACAATAATATTATCTGCATATTGAATTGATGAGGTTCTTTGAGAAACGATAAACACAGTTGGACAGTAGGACAGCTCCCGGATGGCTTTTCGTAAAGCTGCATCGGTGGCGAAATCAAGCGCAGAAGTGCTATCGTCAAGGATGAGAATTTCAGGTTTTTTAACTACCGCTCTTGCTATTGTAAGTCTTTGTTTTTGCCCACCAGAGAGGTTCCTTCCACCTTGCTCGATTTCATAATCTAATCCTCCCTTTGAATCTACTACTTCTTTTACCTGAGCAATAGAAAGAGCTTCATAGATTTCTTCATCTAAAGCTTTATTTTTACCCCACTGAATATTCTCTCTGATTGTACCTTTGAATAAGACGGCCTTCTGAGGAACAATACCTATTTTATCGCGCAAATTTTCTACAGGATAATCAACCACATTTATACCATTCACAATAACTTCCCCTGCCGTTGCATCGTAAAACCGTGGTATTAAATTTACTAAGGATGATTTACCAGAGCCCGTTCCACCAATAATGCCAATTGTTTCGCCGTGTTTTACTTTAAAGCTAATATTTTGAAGAGAATCACCACCAGCGTTTTTATACCGAAGTGTTACATTATTAAACTCAACAATATTATCTGTTGAAATATCATCTGTAACGCTATTAATTTGCTTGGAATCCGAGTTTATTTCTAAAACAGCTTGAATACGATTACCACTAGCTACGGATTTTGTAATGGTGATGATAAGGTTAGCAAGTTTAATTAGCTCCACAAGTATTTGAGACATATAATTATACAATGCCACAACAGCACCTTGGCTTATTATTCCTGCTTCTACTTGAATCGCTCCTGTGTAAATGAGCGCAATAATTGCAATATTTATAATCACAAGTGTTATTGGATTTAGCAATGAAGAAATACTCCCGACATGTTTTTGCATTTTTGTTAGTTCTTCATTTTTATTTTCAAAATCATTTATTTCGTCTGCTTCCTTACAAAAAGAACGAATAACACGTACTCCGGTGAGATTTTCTCTTGTTAAGCCAAGAACCTTATCAAGTTTTTCCTGAACTGTTTTATATAAGGGAATACACCATACAATTATTCCAAATACAACTATTGAAAGTATTGGAATTGCCACAGTAAAAATCAAAGCAGATTTTGTATCAATGGTGAATGCCATAATCATTGCGCCAAATACGACAAATGGGGAACGTAGCAGAAGTCTAAGCGTAAGATTTATCCCTGTTTGGAGCTGATTCATATCACTGGTCATTCTTGTTATTAATGTAGAAGTACCTATACTGTCAAGCTCAGTGAATGAAAAGCTTTGAATATGGGAAAACAGTTTATGCTTTAGCTTTGTAACGGTGCCTACTGCAGCTTTAGCAGCATAGTATTGAGCAGTAATAGAAAACACAAGACCCACAATGCCCAATCCCAATAGTATAAGGCACATGTTAATAATATAAGTCTTATCATTATTAGTAATGCCTATATCAATAATGGCGGCGATTACTATAGGAACAAAAAGTTCTAGGGTGGCTTCCAATAACTTAAAAAGAGGCCCAAGAATACTTTCTTTAATGTAATCTTTGAAGTATAGACGTAGTTTTAACACAAAGTTCCTCCGTTCATACAATTTCTATAAATGTTTTTATCGGATAAAAAATCATTTAGGACTTGCTCATTGCCTAAGTCTTGCTACATTATAATTTATAACCGTTGGTTTATCAACGCAAACACATTTCTAAATCTAAATCGGCAAATTAAATCATCTCAAAGAACTTATATTCAAGATACCTTGTAAAAGCCTTACATAAGCTTTATCATCGCATACAGAACAGCTAATTTTATTAAGGTTACATCGCAAAAAACTTTAACATTAATCAGTTTGACAGTATTATTTGAATATGCTATATTAATTGAGTTGTAGTGTGTTTATATTAGAATATAGAAAAATGTGTGTAAATGGTTGTGAACGGAAGGAGGCATTAGAACGATGTCAGATCCAAGAAAACGGGACAATAATAGAGACAATAGGGATGACAGAAGAGGCGGAAGACCTTATAGAAGAAGAACTAGAAGGAAAGTTTGTCAGTTTTGTGTAGATAAAGTTGATCACATAGATTATAAAGAATCAATGAAACTTAGAAAGTTCCTATCCGAAAAGGGAAAAATACTCCCAAGGAGAATAAGCGGTAACTGTGCTAAGCACCAACGTCAGATGACTACCGCTATAAAACGGGCAAGACATATTGCACTTCTGCCATATACGACCGATTAACAGTACAGCCTATAGATTCATTCTATAGGCTGTAAGTAAATATTTCATCTCTGATATTCATATAAGAATGTTCGTTCGAACTGTGAGTCGAAACGCGCTATCGAAGCGTGTTAAGCTTTTTAATGTTGCATTACGTATTTTTACATTGTAGAATAAACCATACACCAAAGTATTTTATAAAAGGTTATATGGGAAATTTAAGCAAATAATCCACCAGTGCTATAATTATATGTATTATCGTAAAATACATGAAAGTGGTGGTATTATGAATAATGGTCTTGATGTATCAAGAAGTTTGAGAATTGTTGAAACCTTAAAAAGTGAATTGCTTGAAGGTATTGCGACACTATACAGGCATTTAGCAGATCCAGTCCTTGAAGACACCCGGGATGTTGCAGCCGATACTCTTTCAGAGATGATAGTTATTGGTTACCTACTAGGAAAACGACTTGGAGTTGATTACTCTAGAATGGACAGGCATATCTCAAAGAAGATACGCTTAGGTCTTATTAATGAAAATGAGATAGAAAAATATTTTGGTGATTTATCTGAATTGGCTCGTGCACGTTCAGGAGAAGCATCATAAAAATATGCAAAAGCTCAATAAAGTTTATGAAAAAAATAAGTCCATAACCGGAGGGATGGAAAATGAAAGTTATTTTGAAACAAGATGTGAAAAACATTGGTAAGAAAGACACCCTTGTTGAAGTTAGTGATGGTTATGCACGGAATTTTCTAATTCCGAAGGGTCTGGCTGTAGAAGCAAGCGCTTCTAAAGTTAATGAGATGAAAATGCGCCAAGGTGCAGAAAAGTCAAGAAAAGAAAATGAAGCGGCTAATGCCAGAAAACTAGCTGAGAAAATAAAGGGGATAACTGTAACCTTTACTACTAAAGCTGGAGATAATGGTAAGTTATTTGGTTCAATTACAAGTAAAGATATTGCTGATAAGCTCAAGAAGGAACAAAAGGTTCAAGTTGACAGAAGGAAAATAGTATTACCAGAAGCTATAAAAACTCTTGGTGTATACGACATAGAAATAAAGCTGCATGCAGGCATTTCAGCAAACATTAAAGTAGAAGTAATAAGCGAGGGTTAAGTATACATCTATTATACCATGTTCAATAGGTGAAATGGCTGACCATGCGTTGCAATGCGCCTATACAATGCACTTATACAATAAGCGAAACAGGCGAATACATTCTATAAGACAAGGACAATGCACTTATGCAACGCGCATGCAGTGAGCATTAAAGTGCATAATTTCACGGTTAAAGGGACATTTTTAACAAGTTTTTTAGTACATAGGAGTGGCGAAATGGAATTAGGGTTTACGGACAGGGTACCACCACATAGTACCGAAGCCGAACAGTCGGTGTTAGGATCCATTCTGTTGGATAAGGAAATATTGTCAGATATTGCTGGAGAGCTTAAAAGTGAAGACTTTTACATGGAACAGCACCGAGAAATTTATGAGGCCATTCTAGATTTATATGATCAAAACAAACCTATTGACTTAATAACTGTTTCTGATCAGTTAACAAAAAGGGGTACACTGCAAAAAGTAGGGGATTATGAATATCTTTCTAATCTTGCCATTTCTGTTCCTACAACTGCTAACGCTCTTCACTATGCTTCTATTGTAGAAGAAAAATCCTTGTTACGTAAATTAATACAGGCATCCAATGAAATCTCAAAAAAAAGCTATGAATGTAATGAGGATGCTCTTTCTGTGTTGGGTTTTGCAGAAAAATACATATACGATATTGTACAAAAGCGTAATAGTACTGGGCTTTTTCCCATTAATGAAGTACTGGATATTACATTTTCCAACCTTGAAGAATTATATAACAATGCAGGAGCTCTTACAGGTGTTCCCAGTGGTTTTATCGAATTGGACAGGAAAACAGCAGGTTTTCAAAGGTCTGATTTAATTCTTATCGCAGCACGACCTGCTATGGGAAAGACTGCATTTGCATTGAACATTGCAGCCCATGCAGCCATTTATCAGCAAGTCCCAGTTGCTATTTTCAGTCTTGAAATGGGTAAAGAACAGCTTGTTAGCCGTATTATTGCCTCTGAGTCTCTGGTAGATATGGAAAAAATGCGTAGCGGAAAGTTCGAAGATGATGACTGGCAGAAGATGGCCCATGCAGTGGGTCCAATATCAAGGGCTCCAATCTACATAGATGATAATGCAGGAATAAATGTGATGGAGATAATGTCAAAATGCAGAAGGCTTAAAATGCGGCGTGGTCTTGGCCTTGTAGTTATTGACTATTTGCAGTTAATGCAAGGCAGTAGGAGGACAGAGAACCGACAGCAAGAGATTTCCGACATTTCAAGATCGTTAAAGATTATGGCAAAAGAGCTTGAGATTCCTGTTATTGCACTTTCACAGCTAAGCCGTGCGCCTGATGCCAGGCAAAACCACAGACCAATTCTTTCAGATTTGAGAGAGTCGGGTGCAATTGAGCAGGACGCCGATATGGTTATGTTTTTGTACCGTGATGATTATTACAATGAGGATAGCGAAAAGAAAAATATTACAGAGGTAATAATAGCTAAGCATAGAAATGGATCGATAGGTACTATTGACTTAGCCTGGATTCCGCAATATACTAAGTTCGGAAATCTTAAACGGGGTATTTAAACTGACAAATGAACGATGGGCTTGTTGAAAAAGTGAATTTTTGGGCGGAAAAAAACTGTGTAATGAAACCCGATACACATGTTATTGTGGGTGTATCAGGAGGTGCTGATTCAGTATGCCTTCTGCATATCCTGTTTACGCTAAGCAAAACAAGACTATTTATTATAACAGCAGTTCATATTAATCATATGTTAAGAGGCAAAGAGTCCGATGAGGACGAGCTTTTTGTCAAAGATTTATGTTCACAATATGACATAACGTTAAAAGTTTTTAGAGAGGATATTACCACTTTCTCACTAGAGCAGGGCTGCTCAATAGAAGAAGCCGGACGAATAATTAGGTACAGGCGCTTTCAGGAAGTTCTATCTGAAACTTCTGCAAATTATATTGCAGTTGCACATCATAGTGATGACCAATCAGAGACTATCTTTCTAAATATTTTAAGAGGAACAGGGCTAGATGGATTGTGTGGAATGTCTAGCAAATCGGGTCAAATAATTCGTCCACTATTAAATGTGAGTAAAGATGAAATCCAAGCATATATTAAAAGAAATGCTCTTTTATACAGAACGGACAGCAGCAATTTGGATAACATTTATTTAAGAAACTCATTAAGAAATGTTATCTTTCCCGAAATTAATGAACAAACAGGTACTAATATAACATCATCATTACTTAGAATGCAAAAATTGTTAAAATCCGATAGTGATTTTCTAAATGAATATGCAACAGAGAAATACAAGAACATTGTAATTTTTGAAGACGAAAAGACTGTTTTACTGCAAAGAAGTCAGATGATACAACTCCACGAAGCTATATCTAGCAGGGTTATTCGCATTGCATGGGAAAAGCTAACAGGAAGTTATAAAGGATTGGAATCTGTGCATGTGAGCTTTGTTCTTGAAGTAATTGCAGGCCAAGGTAATAAAATTGCGCAGTTGCCTAAGGGTATAAGGGCCATTACCCAATATGACACTGTTAAAATTACAAAAGAATTGCCTGAAAAAAACACACAGGCCTTCTCAATTGGTATTACGATACCATCAACCATTTATTTACCTGTTAACGAAGATTCAGATGATAGAAAAATAAAAGTTGAAACGCAATTGTATTCAAGAGATGATTTTTTGAAAAGGTTTGGAGAAATAAAGAAACCAAAGGAAAGTGGCTTTGTTCAGTTATTTGATTATGACTCTATAAAAAAGGGAATATATATAAGAAACAGGTTGCCTGGTGACGTATTCTCGCCATATAAAGGTAGTGGGGGCAAAAAACTAAAGGACTTTTTTATTGATAGGAAAATACCGAAAAATACCAGGGACAAGATACCTTTATTAGCCAATGGAAAGGATATAGTGTGGGTCGTAGGGCATAGAACGTCCGACAAATATAAAATTTCCAACTCGACCAAAACTATATTATATGTTAATATAACGTGGCAAATATGAAAGTAATAACAAAGCACCATGGAGGATACTATTATGAAGTTTGAGGTTCTGGTTACTAAAGAAGAACTTAAGGAAAAAACAGCTCAATTAGGTAAGAAGATAACAGAAGATTATAAGGGAAAAGATTTGGTACTTGTAGGAGTATTGAAAGGCGGGTTTATATTTCTATCAGACCTTGCACGGGAAATAGATCTGGATCTAACCGTGGATTTTATATCTGTTTCCAGCTATGGAGATTCTACACAATCATCAGGTGTAGTGCGTATTATAAAGGATATAGACTCAGATATTACAGGGAAACACGTACTGCTTGTTGAGGATCTTATTGACACTGGATTGACATTAAAGTACTTAAAAGAATTATTTAATACCAAGGGTTGTGCAAGCGTCAAACTTGCAGCAATTATGGATAAACCCGACCGCAGAAAAGTGGATTTACATGTGGATTATGTTGGTATAGAAATACCCGATGAATTTGTAGTGGGGTATGGACTTGACTATGCTGGAAAATACAGAAACTTACCAGAAGTTTATGTTATAAGAGAAACTTAATTATTGAGTTTTATGGGTAATTGTGCTAATATATCAGAATACAAATGCTTTTTTCGCAAAAACACGTCTATATTCGGACGAAAACAAATTCCTGCATAGTATATTTTTGCAAGTTTTTTTATTCGTGTTTTTTGAGAAGAATAGTAGTAACATCAGCCAACCGATTTTGGTATTTAGCTGACGGGAGGTTTTAACTCATTGAAAAGTTTGCGAGGAATTAGCTTTTATATAATTTTGTTTGTAATTATATTGATAATCATAGCTATGTGGAATGATTTTAATAATCCATTGGTTATGAAATATAGTGATTTTAAAGATCAACTTGATAACGGCAACATAAAAAGCCTTCAGATTCAGGGCTTAGATGGGCAGGTTGTATTGAAGGAGCCCTCAGGAAGTTTCAAGGAAAATGTTGTCTACAGTACAAGTTTCTTATCTACTGAACATATAACCCAGGTTATTGATGAAGCAATAAGCAACGGGACATTGGATGATGTTTTCTTCCCACCTGAGGCTAAAGCTCCTTGGTGGCTTACAATACTTCCAACCGTTATTATTGTAGCATTATTTATACTGTTTTGGGTTTTCTTTATTCAGCAGTCCCAGGGTGGGGGTGGTGGAAGTCGTGTTATGAGCTTTGGTAAAAGCAAAGCCAGATTGGCTTCGGAAGACAAAATCAAAGTGAAGTTTGATGATGTCGCAGGAGCAGACGAAGAAAAAGAAGATTTAATGGAAATCGTAGAATTTTTGAAAGAACCAAGAAGGTTTGTTGAGCTTGGCGCACGAATTCCTAAAGGAGTTCTTCTTGTAGGACCACCAGGAACTGGTAAAACCCTTTTGGCCAAAGCTGTATCAGGTGAGGCAGGAGTTCCGTTTTTCTCAATAAGTGGTTCCGACTTTGTTGAAATGTTTGTTGGTGTTGGTGCTTCAAGAGTACGTGATTTGTTTGAACAAGCAAAGAAGAATGCACCATGTATTATATTTATAGATGAAATAGATGCTGTTGGTCGCCATCGTGGAGCGGGTTTAGGCGGTGGTCACGATGAAAGAGAGCAGACTCTAAATCAATTGCTAGTTGAGATGGATGGTTTTGGTGTAAATGAAGGGGTTATTATTCTTGCAGCAACGAACCGTCCTGATATTCTTGATCCTGCGTTGCTTAGACCGGGTCGTTTTGACAGAAGAGTTGTTGTTGGCCTGCCAGATATAAAAGGCCGTGAAGAGATATTGAAAGTACATTCTCGCGGCAAGCCACTTGGACCGGATGTGGATCTAAAGGATCTTGCAAAAAGCACTCCGGGTTTTACTGGAGCAGATTTAGAAAATTTATTGAACGAATCTGCACTGTTAGCTGCACGTAAAGAAAAGAAACAGATTACAATGGAAGAAGTAAAAGAGGCTACTTTTAAAGTAGTTGTTGGCCCTGAAAAGAAAAGCAGGGTAATGAGTGAAAAAGAAAAGAAACTCACAGCTTATCATGAAGCAGGTCATGCTATTGCCGTAAGGGTTGCATCCTCGACTAATAAAGTGGATAGGGTGTCAATCATCCCGTCTGGACGAGCAGGTGGTTATACAGCCCATAAACCTGATGAAGATATTTCTTATCAGACAAAAGGTCAGCTTCTTGAGACTATAATAATAGCACTTGGCGGTAGAGCGGCTGAAGAGCTTGTGTTAGGTGAAGTAAGCACGGGTGCATATAGTGACTTGAAGAGTGCGAATAGCGTGGCGAGAAATATGATCACAAAATATGGTATGAGCGAAGAACTTGAAAACCTATATTTTGGTGATGAGAATGATGAGGTTTTCCTTGGAAAGAGCTATGGCCATACTCAGAATGTAAGCGAAGAGATGTCATCAAAGATAGATAAAGAGGTTAAGAAAATTATCGATGAAGCATATAGCAGAACAAAGACTATTTTAAACGAAAATATGCAACGTCTCCATGATGTGGCTCAAGCCTTATTGGAAAAAGAACGTCTTGAAGGGTTTGAGTTTGAAGAAATATATAATGAGGGTTACACTCCAGAAATAAAGGAAGCTGAAGAAATAAAAGAAATCCCAGGTGAGGAAAAGTAATTTAAAGTAATTTCTAAGGCACAGTTTGCAATTGCATACTGTGCCTTTTAAGCGGGTGGACTTCAATTTTTCGGTAATATATTATTGCAACATTCTAATAACTAGCAAGATAAGAACATGGCAAAATGCTGGCCAAATAAAAAGTTGAAGTTTCTTATGAGGGTTAAAATGAACAATATTAAGTATTTTAACAGTATTAAGACACAATATAAAAGAAGCCTAATATATACTCGTCTAGGTTTCGAAAAGACAAATACCAGTATTGAACCCGAGCAAAAAAAGCAGATAGAAAAGTGGATAACAGAAGCTGAGTTTCTATGTAAAGTAAGCGTTATATTTAGAACAGTTTGCTTATCGACTAATCAGAAGAACAAAGTTATTCTCACTCAGCATAATGAGACTATGATTAGTAAATCGCTGTGGAACTTATTGCAGAACTCGAAGGAAGCAATTCTAATGGCTGCAACTGCAGGTGTTGGCATAATGGATGAGATAAAGCAGCTTCAAGAAGCCGGGAATATGACAAAAGCAATTGTTTATGATGCTGCTGCGTCACAGATAACAGATGCGGGATTAGATTGGGTTATGGCTTATTCAAAACAGCAACTAATCCGTAAGGGAGCATCATTGACGCATATGAGGTATAGTCCTGGTTATGGAGACTTGGAGCTATATAATCAAGATATATTTTACCGTTTATTAAATTTAGAGAATTGGGGCGTAGAGATTACCGAAAACTATATGTTAATCCCGGAAAAAACCGTAACGGCAATTGTAGGTATCGAATCCCCGAAATCTTGATTGGAGGAATTGAGTTGACAAAAGAGCAGTTTAAAGAAATGGTATCAAAGGGAATTGTAATATTAGATGGTGCAGCAGGTACATTATTACAGGAGTTAGGTATGCCAACAGGGATCTGCCCTGAAAAATGGGTACTTGACAACCCACAGTCAATAATAAATATACAAAAACAGTATGTTGATAGTGGTTCGGATATAGTGTACACATTTACTTTTGGAGCAAATGAGCTGAAATTAAAGGAATTTAATATAGATGATGTAATAGGTATTAATCGGGAGTTGGCGAAGTTATCTCGCCAAGCAGCAAATGGCAAAGCGCTTGTAGCGGGTGATATGTCTCCCACAGGACAGCTAATGGAGCCTTTTGGAATGTACACATTCGAAGAGGTTGTATGTTCATATAAAAAGCAAGTTGCCGGTTTATTAGAAGGTGGAGTAGATCTTTTTGTAATTGAAACAATGATGGACATTCAAGAAGCAAGAGCAGCGTTGATAGCCGTTAAAGAATCCTGTGATCTGCCTGTAATTGTAACCATGACTTTTGAGCGTGGGGGACATACAATTAATGGAACAGACCCATTAACGGCATTAATAACACTTCAAAGTCTTGGGGCTGATGCGGTTGGATGCAATTGCTCAACAGGCCCTAAAGAGATGATCGAGATTATTGAAAAAATTAAACCATATGCTAAAGTCCCTCTTGTAGCTAAACCTAATGCTGGAATGCCAAAACTTGTTGACGGGAAAACCGTATTTGATATGGATGCTACTGAGTTTACACGATATACGGATGAGTTTATAAAAGCAGGAGTAAATCTCTTGGGTGGTTGTTGCGGCACAACGCCTGAATACATACTTGGATTGTCTGAAGCCGCAAAAGGTAAAAGAGCATATGAGAGTGCAAACAAAAGCAATGATTTAATATTATCTTCATCTCGTAGAATTGTTTCTATTAGTAACAATTTACCTACCTGCTTAATTGGCGAGAGGATTAATCCAACGGGAAAGAAGAAGCTTCGCCAGGAGCTTAGAGATGGATCCATGGATTTAGTTACTGAATATGCCATGGATCAGGTAGATGAAGGAGCACTTGTATTAGATGTGAACGCCGGAGTACCCGGAATTGATGAAGCAAAGATACTTACAAAAATGGTGAAGACACTAAGTACGTTTGTAACCGTTCCACTGTGTCTCGATTCTTCATCTCCAGAAGCCTTGGAGTCTGCATTAAGAGTTTATCCAGGCAGAGCTCTAATTAACTCAATCTCAGCTGAAGAATCTAAGTTAGAAAAAATATTACCTATAGCAGCAAAATATGGAGCAGCTTTTATTTTGTTACCACTTGATGATAATGGAGTTCCTGAAAAAGCCGATGACAGAATTAAGATTATCGAGAGTGTTTATGAGAAGGCCAAAGAATATGGATACACAAAATCAGATTTTCTAATCGATGGCCTTGTTATGACAGCAGCCTCAAACCAGGAAGCTTCTTTAGAGACAATAAAGGTTATTAATTGGAGCAATAAAGAGTTTGGTGCAAATACTGTTATAGGTTTATCAAATATATCTTTTGGACTTCCAGAAAGAACATGGATTAATGCAGCATTTCTTGCGATGGCTATGTCACAAGGTCTATCTGCAGTAATCATGAATCCTGGTTCACAAGAGACCATGCGTATTAAAAGAGCTACCGATGTTTTAACTGGTAAGGATCGAGGTAGTAATCACTACATCAAAACCTATGGTGCAGATAGGGGAATAACCCGCGTAGAAAAACAGGAAGCACCAGTATTTAACTGTGTATTGGAAGGAAGACAATCCGAGATTGTGGATGTAGTAAAGGCAGAGCTCACTAAAGGAGTTCCACCAGTAGAATTGGTAGACAACCATTTGATACCCGCGATTTCGAGAGTTGGAGAGTTGTATCAAGCAAAAACATATTTTCTTCCCCAGCTTATCCAAAGTGCTGAAGCAATGGAAGCTGCAATGAGCTATATAACACCGTTCTTAGAAGCAGAAAAGAAACAGACTAATACTAAGGGTAAGATTGTTCTTGCAACAGTAAAAGGCGATATTCACGACATTGGGAAAAATATAGTAGCCCTGATGCTAAGAAACTATGGATTTAACGTGATTGACTTAGGAAAAGATGTTGAGGAAGAAGTAATTATTAAAACAGCAGTTAATGAGAAAGCTGACATTATTGCGCTTTCAGCATTAATGACAACAACCATGGAACAGATGCGAAAAATAGCTGACAGAGTAAAGACCGAAGGAATTGAAGTAAATATTCTAATAGGTGGTGCTGCTGTAGATGAAAGCTATGCAACACAAATTGGTGCTGCATATGCTAAAGATGCATATCTTGCTGTTAAAAAAGCAGAAGAACTTGTGGTAAAAAGATAAATTTAATACAATTAACATTGTAAAATGCACATAACACCTGCATCGCAAAATGCCTTAATTAACTCTTGACGAATTTAAAGGTGCATGCTACAATAATAAAGCGTCTTAATTGGACGCAACTACGGCGGTGTAGCTCAGTTGGCTAGAGCATGCGGTTCATACCCGCAGAGTCGGTGGTTCAAGTCCACTCGCCGCTACCACAATGTAAAAAGTGAGATACAGTGTGTGCTATAGCACTACATGCATCCCACTTTTTACATTTATAGAATATTTTCATATAGGGCCCATTGGTCAAGCGGTCAAGACACCGCCCTTTCACGGCGGTAACGGGGGTTCGATTCCCCCATGGGTCACCAAATTGAGATCCCTTCTACAACTTTTCTTTGTCGTAGTAAGGGATTATTTCTTTTACTATCATAGTCCCTATACCTTTGTTAGTAAACATTTCAAGGAGTATACAGTGGGGTACTCTTCCATCAACAATATGTGTACGAGCAACACCACTTTCAAGGGCTCTTATGCAGCCTTTAACCTTCGGGATCATACCGCCTACAATTACATTGTCTTCAATAAGACCGTTAGCTTCACTAATTGTAAGTGCATTTGCAATTTGTTGACCTTCCTTAGATGAATTTACCCCTTCAACATCTGTTAGAAGCATTAGTTTTTCAGCTTTTAAGGCACAAGCAAGCTCAGCAGCAACTGTATCAGCATTTATATTATAGCTTTGTCCGTTTTTATCGATACCTACGGGAGCAACAACAGGAATGTAAGGTCCTTGGGATAAAACCTCAAGAATATGTGGGTTAATCTTTGTTATGTTACCTACATAGCCAAGATCAATATTCTCTCCCTCACTTGAAGGTAGTGTTAATTTTTCACATTGAATTAGGTTATCATCAATTCCAGAGATTCCAATTGCTTTACCACCCACATGGTTTATTAATGAGACTATTTCCTTGTTTGTTTTTCCCACCAACACCATTTGTACTACTTCCATTGTTTCTTTATCGGTTTTACGAAGCCCATTAATAAACTCTGATTCAATATTCATGCACTTCAGTGTGTGTGTTATATCAGGACCACCGCCATGAACAACAACAGGGTTTACTCCAATGAACTTTAAAAGTGTGATATCTTCCATAACAGAATGCTTTAACTCATCGCTAATCATAGCGTTTCCGCCATACTTAATAACCACTGTTTTTTTGTTAAGCGCCCTGATGTAAGGAAGGGCTTCTATAAGTATTTCAGCTTTTTTTATTATGTCTTTCATATTGCACCTCAATATTTATTAATATATTTTATATTTGTACATTTGTACTTGAATTATAGCTTTGCATCAATTTCATAGGTTTTTAGAAAAATCCTTATACCAACAGTTTATAGTAGTATTAGTAGTTTAAACTCAAGAGGTAAATTGGTTTTTACTAATATCAAACCCGGAAATAAAGTAATTCGTATACTACGCAAAGTATTTATTATACTACAGTTTATAAAGTTTTGTTATAGGTAAAATGGCGGATAGCATAGACCGGATTTTTCATCAAGCCCAAGCATAATATTCAAGCATTGAATTGCCTGTCCAGCAGCACCTTTTCCAAGATTGTCCTGTGCACTTATTATTATAGCCTTGTTTGTTCGCTTATCAAAATGAACACTAATGTCAATAAAATTTGAACCAGCAACATTTTTGGTTTCTGGTACATTACCGGGTGTTAAGACGCGTACAAAAAACTCGTCTTTGTAGAATTTATCATAAAGCTCATAAAGACTTTCTTGTGTCCATATATCATCTTTTAAGTTTAAATAACTTGTGCACATCATACCCCTTTTTATTGGCATTAAATGTGGTGTAAATGAAATCTGCACCTTATCATCACCAAGAATGGAAAGCTCTTGCTCAATCTCTGGGGTATGTCTGTGGTTTGTAACACCGTAGGCCTTGAAATTGGAGTCAACTTCACAAAAAGAATAAGCAAGATCCGACTTTCGTCCTGCCCCTGAAACTCCTGATACTGCATTAACTATAATATTATCAGAATGTACAAGTTTATTTTTTATAACAGGAGCAAGCCCCAATATAGTACAAGTAGGATAACAGCCTGGGTTGGCTACAAGTGCACAATTGGCGATTTTATCCCTATAGAGTTCTGGCAAACCATATACAGCATCTTTTAGAAGGTCATCCATACCATGAGTTGTTTTATACCAAGCCTCGTATACTTCTTTTTTCCTAAAACGAAATGCAGCGCTATGATCTAATACTCGTTTACCCCTTTTAATAAGTTCGGGAATAATATCTCTTGATGCTTCATGAGGTAAAGCAGTAATGAAAATATCACTTTTTTCGCACAATGTGTCTATATCTATATCCATTAATTCCATATCGATAATGTTTTTATAGTTTGGATAAATCTCTGAAAACTTACGGCCAGCAAAACTCTTTGAACCAAGAGCTGTTATTTCAACATCAGGATGCTGTGATAGCAAACGAACAATTTCGGTGCCTACATAACCAGTTGCACCAATAACGGCAATTTTAAACACGTATGGTCCCTCCATGTATTTTTATTCATAATTATACAACTAAATGCATAAAAATGCAACATTTATGTATAATTACTCTGCGAAGCAACTCAAATAAATGTCAAAGTGTATATATAGTGACATGCTCTCATACATAATACAATATGTTGTGCAGTTCAACCTAAAATGTGCAACCTCGCAAAATAGCTGCATTTCGTATAATAGCAAATTTATTTCCTATATTTAATTTATATCAAACTTAATTATGCAAAGTCACTAAATTTAAAAAATAATTTTTGGTTAAAAAAATAGTAGTAACAAATGCGCTATTCATGTTACAGTATGTATAAGATATATGGTTTATTATCTATTTTTTTAGGAGGGAATTAAATGGCTGGTGTAAAATTGGCGAATGTCTTCAAAACCTATCCAGGTGGAGTTACAGCTGTAAGTGATTTTACTATTGATATTGAAGACAAAGAGTTTATTATTCTTGTTGGGCCTTCCGGTTGCGGAAAAACAACAACACTTAGAATGATTGCAGGTCTAGAAGAAATTACTGAAGGTGAGCTGTACATAGGGGACAAGCTAATGAATGATGTCGCTCCTAAGGACAGAGATATTGCGATGGTTTTCCAGAACTATGCGCTGTACCCTCATATGACAGTTTTCGACAACATGGCATTTGGTCTTAAGTTAAGAAAAACTCCGAAAGATGAGATAAAGAGAAGAGTACATGAAGCTGCAAGAATCCTTGATATTGAGCATCTATTAGACAGAAAACCTAAAGCTTTGTCCGGTGGACAAAGACAGCGTGTTGCTTTAGGACGTGCTATTGTACGTGAACCTAAAGTCTTCCTTATGGACGAACCTCTTTCTAACCTTGATGCTAAATTGAGAGTTCAGATGAGAACCGAGATTAGTAAACTGCATCAAAATCTTCAAACAACATTTATTTATGTTACTCACGACCAGACAGAGGCTCTTACCATGGGTACAAGAATCGTTGTTATGAAAGATGGATTCATTCAACAGATTGATAGTCCTCAGGAACTATATGATAATCCTGTAAACATGTTCGTTGCAGGCTTTATCGGAAGCCCACAGATGAACTTTGCTAACGTAACCGTTCTTAAAGAAGGCGATAAAGTATACTTACAGTTTGGTGAAGACAAACTTGAGATACCAGCTGACAAGGCAAAGGTTATTGAACAAGCAGGATATATCGGTAAAGAAGTTGTATTTGGTATTCGTCCTGAAAATACACATGACGAGCCTGAGCATCTTGAAAAATGGCCTAATGCAATTGTTAGTGCAAAAGTTGAAGTTACTGAAATGCTTGGTTCAGAGACATACTTGTATCTTGTTATCAATGGTGTTAACTTCACTGCAAGGGTTCATCCGAAGACAACAACAAAGACGGGTGATACCATTAAGATTGCATATGATATGAGCTGTATGCATCTATTTGACAAAGAAACTGAAAAAGTTATTACAAACTAATAGTTTATAATTATCTATTTCTATAAAAGCGGAGATAAAACTTTATCTCCGCTTTTAAAATTCTCATCTGTTTTTCAAAAATCCAATAAATAAATCATAAAAATAACATTTTCTATAGCTCTTCACGAAGATCATTAATTATTTCCTTAATTAGTTTAGAAATATATTTGACAATTTCTTGCTATAGAATAAAATTTACATGAGCGATTATATCATGAAACATTCTGATTCATGCTATAATAACCACGTAAGTGTGGTTGTTATAGCCTTAGGCGGAACATATGCGCGTGCAATCTTTTTTGCTATCGCAAAAAATGCACATGCGCAATTATATCATTAATCATACGGATTCATGATATAATAATCTCATAAATAACCTTAGTAGATTTTGCGATGAAAAATAATAGTTACGGAGTGAGTCTATGCGCATAGTAGGGTTTGTTGGAGCAAGTGGCACAGGGAAAAGCTACAGAGCATTGTGGGTGGCTAAAGAAAGAGATATCGATTATATAATTGACGACGGTCTATTAATTTACCAAGAGCGTATTGTTGCTGGAAAGTCTGCAAAAAGGGCGCCCACTAAAATAGGCTCAATCAAAGTAGCTTTGTTTTTAGAGAACTCTCATCGAATGCAAGTAATCGAAGCTATTGAAAAGAGAAGGCCTAAAGCCATATTGATTTTGGGCACTTCAGATGCCATGGTAGAAAAAATTGCACAAACCCTTGGTCTTGGTACTATATCTGAGATTATATATATTGAGGATGTGGCCACCGAGTATGAGATCAAACAAGCCATCAATACGAGGATTGGTCAAGGTAAACATGTTATACCTGTACCTAATATTGAATTAAAAAAAGATTTTTCGGGTTATTTTCTGGACCCCTTACAGATTTTTAAGAGGAAGTCAAAGGGAAATTTTCAGGAAATAGGGGAAAAATCAGTAGTGCGACCGCCTTTTAGTTATAACGGTAAATACACAATATCCGACTATGCTATTTACCAGATCGTGAACCATATAATTGTTGGTATGGATGAAATGGAGAAGATTTCACGCTTTAGGCTAAATATGAGTGATGAGGGAGTAATTTTGGACATGGACATTATTATGGTCCATGGCTATAACCTTGTAGAGGCAATAAACAAAGCCCAAAACAGTATAAAAGACGATTTGGAAAACTTTGCTGGAATGAACATACAAAAGATGTATATAACCGTAAAAGACCTTGTTATGAAAAAGCAACAATGAGAAAAACACAAATGGATTTGCTTCAATCGGACAATCATGCTCATAAACCAAAGTATCCTGCACTTAGCTAGGAAATATGTGTAAATATTAGATTAAAATGAAAATTGGGACCTTGACAGTGTACAAGCAATAACTTATAATTTTAATTTAAGATATATTTTTTATTTATATAGAAGCTTTCGGCTCCTGTTTTCTTTCTCGACTGAAATGACAGTCATTAGTTTTGAAAACAAAACACTGGAGAAATAAAAGGACATTAGGAGACTTAAAGTGGTATCAGTGACAGGTTACAAAACAGAAAACTATACAAATATTGAAGACGAAGACATTGTTATACTTAGTAGATATGGTGACAAAAATGCCACCACGTTTTTGATTGATAAGTATAAATACCTTGTCAAGGCAAAATCAAGAACATATTTTCTTATTGGTGCTGATCGTGATGATGTTATTCAAGAAGGCATGATCGGGCTCTATAAGGCAATTCGTGATTATCAAACTGATAAGTCCATGGCTTTTAAAACATTTGCGGAGCTATGCATTACTAGACAGATGATAACTGCTGTAAAAAATGCCACAAGGCAGAAACACATTCCACTAAATTCTTATATTTCTCTGAACCGCAAGGTTTATGACGATGATTCAGATAAAACCTATATTGATATGATCTCGGATCAAGTTGTACCAGACCCTGAACAGTTGTTAATTAAGAAGGAAGAGGTCATGGGTATTGAAAATAAAATGGGTGAAATCCTTTCAGAGTTTGAATGGGAGGTTCTTTCCCACTATCTTAAAGGAAGAGCTTATACAGAGATCGCCAAAAGGTTAAATAAATCCGTTAAATCTGTTGACAATGCACTTCAAAGAGTTAAGAAAAAAGTTGAAAAACATGTCTTTGAGAAAGTATAATATAATTCTTGGTAAGCTCATTTAATAGGTTATTTAGAGTTTCTCATATTTTAGCCAGGGAATTTCTATTGCCAGCAATTCCAGCAATTTTTCATATTGGAGGATAGAAAATGGATATTAGGTCTATTTTACAAAAGGAATTTAAATTAAGGACTGTTCAGATTAATAATGTTCTCGAACTTATAGACGCAGGAAATACAATACCTTTTATTGCCAGATATCGTAAGGAGATGACCGGCTCTTTAGATGATCAGGTACTTCGTGAATTGAACGAACGTTATTCATACTTAAAAAACCTTGAAACACGCAAACAAGACGTATATCGTTTAATTGAAGAACAAGGAAAAATGACCGATGAAATATCTCAAACAATTACGGCTGCAATAACATTACAGGAAATTGAGGATATATACAGGCCATATAGGCAAAAGAGAAGAACAAGAGCAATAATTGCGAAAGAAAAGGGATTAGAGCCTTTAGCTGCTTTAATTCTTTTAGATAGTGTGCCCGATGACATAATTGAAAATAAGGCTGCTGATTACATTGATCCTGAAAAAGATCTAAATTCTGTGGATGATGTTTTACAAGGTGCACGTGATATTGTCGCAGAGGATATTTCAGATAACGCCTCTATAAGAAAAGAAATACGTAATATTTTTCATGACCAAGGTATAGTCGAATCAAAGGGCAAAAAAGAGGAAGATTCAGTATATAGATTATATTATGACTTTAAAGAGCCTGTAAAATCAATCGTGAGTCATAGAATATTGGCTATAAATAGGGGTGAAAAGGAAGATTTTTTAAAGGTGGATATTTCAGTGCCTGAAGAAAAGATACACTCATTTTTATTTGATAGCTACAATGTGACAAATACTAATAAAAGAAAGCACATGGTTGCAGCGATTATAGATGCTTATAAAAGATTAATACAACCCTCTGTGGAAAGAGAAATAAGAAATGAGTTGACAGAAAAAGCTGAGGAACAAGCAATGGTAGTCTTCAGAGAAAACCTTAGGCAGCTTTTAATGCAACCACCAGTACAAAATAGAGTCGTACTCGGCATTGATCCCGCATATAGAACGGGATGTAAAGTATGTGTTGTTGATGAAACAGGAAAAGTCCTTGCTACAACTGTTATTTATCCCACACCTCCGCAAAGTAAAGTACAAGAGGCAAAAGCTGTATTAATAGCTCTAATAGATAAGTTCAATGTTGATATTATATCAATAGGAAATGGTACTGCCAGTAGGGAGACAGAGATATTTGTAGCCGATATGCTCAAGGAAGTCAAAAAGGACGTAAGCTATGTACTGGTCAATGAAGCAGGAGCTTCGGTTTATTCCGCATCTAAGCTTGGTGCAGAAGAGTTCCCGGATTTTGATGTATCACTTCGTAGCGCTGTATCAATTGCAAGAAGATTGCAGGATCCCCTGGCCGAGTTGGTAAAAATAGATCCAAGGTCAATAGGTGTTGGTCAATATCAACATGATATGAATCAAAAGCGTTTAAGTGAAACATTAGGAGGGGTAGTAGAGGATGTTGTAAATAAGGTGGGAGTTGATTTAAACACAGCCTCAGCATCATTACTTTCTTATGTTTCAGGTGTAAACAAAAGTATTGCCACTAATATTGTTGCTTACCGTGAGAGTATAGGGCGCTTTAAAAATCGTAAAGAGCTAATGAAAGTACCCAAATTAGGTCCAAAGGCGTTTGAACAATGCGCTGGTTTTCTTAGAATTCGGGCTGGCAATAATGTATTGGATAATACGGCGGTACATCCAGAGAGTTATGAAGCATGTGAGATGCTTTTAAACAAGTTAGGATACACACAAGATGATGTAATGAATAATAATCTTTCCATGATTGATTTACTTGTAAAAAAATTCAACATCCAAACGCTGGCAGAACAGATAAATATAGGCGAGCCAACTCTTCGGGATATTATTGATGAGCTCAAAAAACCCGGAAGAGATCCAAGGGAAGAGCTTCCCCCTCCTATGCTGAAAAGGGATGTATTAGAAATTACAGATTTGAAGCCTGGTATGGTATTAACAGGTACTGTACGTAATGTGGCAGATTTTGGTGCATTTGTAGATATTGGTGTACATCAGGATGGTCTTGTCCACATTTCACAGTTAGCCGACAGGTTTGTTAAAAATCCTCTGGAAGTAGTTTCGGTTGGTGATATTGTTACAGTTAAAGTATTGGAGATAGAGCCAGATAGGAAAAGGATATCCCTCACTATGCGTGGGATTAATGCTTAAAACGTTTCTTGTTGAAGAAAAGCTCTAACTTATGTTATACTTATTGTGAAATTATTCAAGTTTAACCATCGTAGAACCGATAAATTATCTAGACCAGTATGGAAAAGTATCCCGTTTATGTGTTAATTTATATACCATATTTTAGCATTTACACAAAAGAAAATAGGAGTTGATGGAATTGGCCAGCAAAAACAGAGTCTGTGTACGTATTGCAGGGAACGAGTACACTTTATGCGGTAATGAATCTTCTGAGCATATACAGAGGGTGGCATTGTTTGTTGACAAAAAGATGTCGGAAATCATGCAGGCCAACCATACATTAAGCACTTCTATGGCCTCTGTGTTAACTGCAGTTAATGCCGTTGATGAATTGCTCAAAAACTCAGAAGCTAAAGAGGTTCTTGAGAAGGAATTAGAGATTACCCAGAAATCATTAAAAGAAGCTAAACAGGAAATTGAACAGCTCTCTCAACAGCTTCAAAAGTTAAATGAAGAAAACCGGCATCTTGTTTTAGAGCTCACAAGGCGAGAGGCAGAGCTTACTGAAGTAAGAAAATCACTGGATAGAGCCGTGGGTGATTCTACGCACAAGCAACCACGTATACATAATATTAAATAAAAAGAATAATTGTTGGAGGAATCAGTATGTTTGATGCCACTATTACTTGGGGTGACCTGTTTTCTGTAGTACTTTTTATACTCGGAATAGGTGTATTGTTTTACTTGCTGTTAGCAATTGCAAATCTTGTGGGCATATTGAAGAATGTTAGAAGAACTCTTGATAAAAATAAAGATAATATTGACAATACCCTTGAAAAACTTCCTGAGATTACAGATAATGTTGCAAAAGTAACAGATATTCTTAAAGATGAAATGGAGACCATACAGAGTGTTATCGATAACGTAGGGAAGATATCAAATTCAGCAAAGGACACTGTTGAAGTTTTCAAAAAGGATATATTAGTGAAAGCCAAAAGCATTATTGATATAATCGACTGGATTAAGAAATTATTTGAAAAGGAAAAAAAGAAAAAAGATAAGGAAATAGTATACAAATACAGATATACACCGAAAGAAACTGTTGAAGAGATAGTTATTGATCCAAATAACGTTAACCAAGATAGCGCAAGTAGAAACAATAGTGGTGTTAATACAGGCCAAAAAGAAAAAAATCAAGACGGAACAAATGAAATAAAAGATGAAATAAATGCAGATATTAATAATGATGAATCTAATACTGACGACGATTCTGACAGCAAGAAGGAAGGAGAAGAATCCCAGCCGGGTGAAAACGAGCAGGGTGCAGGAATATGAAAAAACAGAACATAGAGTTGTTAGCTCCAGCAGGTAGCTTGGAAGCGTATAAAGCTGCAGTTAACGCAGGAGCAGATGCTGTGTACCTTGGAGGAAAAGCATTTAATGCAAGACATCAAGCTAACAATTTTGATAACCAAACCTTGAAAGAAGTAATAACCGATGCTCGCATCAGAGGCGTAAAAACATATATTGTGCTAAATACATTAGTTTCAGATAAAGAGCTAAAGGAAGCCGCCGAACTGGCTTCTTTTGTTTATAATGAGGGCGTTGATGGCGTTATTGTTCAAGATCTTGGGATAGTGAAAATTTTAAAAGAAGTGGCACCTGCATTGCCTATCCATGCTAGCACACAGATGACAATACACAATGCCGATGGAGTTAAAGCAGCGCAGAACTTAGGGATTAGCAGAGTTGTTTTAGCAAGAGAATTAAGTCTTCATGAAATAGAAGGCATTGTCAGGGATACAGGAATTGAAGCTGAGGTGTTTATTCATGGCGCATTATGCATTTCCCGATCTGGCCAATGCCTATTGAGTAGTTTTATAGGCGGGAGGAGCGGAAACCGTGGAAGATGCGCGCAGCCCTGTAGACTGCCCTATAGTATTGAACGGACAAACGGTGAACAAACTTACCTCTTAAGCCCTAAAGATATTATGACTCTGGAACTATTGCCTGATATTTTAAATGCTGGCGTATCCTCGCTTAAAATAGAGGGCAGGATGAAATCAGCCGAATATGTGGCAGCCACTGTAATGCTATATAGAAAGTATATAAATCTTGCGCTGTCGAATCCTTCTGAATATGCTGTGAATAGTGACGATGTTCGTATGCTTTTGCAGGTATTCAACAGGGGAGGTTTTAGTACAGGTTACTTGAACCGAAAAGAAATAAAAAGCATTGTAAGTGCCGAGCATCCAAAACATTGGGGTGTCAGGGCAGGAACTGTTGTTGCTCATGAGAAAGACTATGAACCTAAGTTTTTTGGCAGCAGGGAAAATAAATTAATTCGTATTAAGCTCAGTGAACAGGTTGAAATGGGAGACGGCTTGGAGATATGGGATAAAAACACACCATCTGCCATTATTAGTGTTATGATGAAGAATGGAAAGCATGTAAAGGATGCAAAACCAGGTGACACTGTTCTTTTGGGTAACTTCAAATCCTATGCTGTGCCTGGTAGTGCTGTTTATAAGACTTATGACAAGAAATTAGTGGATAATCTGTCCGAGCTTGCAAAAGGCACCACTCCAACAGTACCTGTAAGAGGTGAGTTTTGCTTATCTATAGGTCAAAAGCCCTTATTAATAATCAGCGATTATTCGGGACATAGCGTGAAATA
>JAAYPS010000162.1 GCA_012519655.1 Clostridiaceae bacterium
AGTATTATAGATTAAGCCTTAATCATGGTGATGACATAACGTCCATCTCCAATGAACTGAAACTTGTCGAAAGCTATTTACATATCCAGTCCACGCGTTTTCGTAACGACCTTTCAATACTAATCGACATAAAAGATATTGGAGATTTCGCAATCCCAAAAATTACACTACAACCAATTGTCGAAAATTCAATACTACACGGAATTCTTGAAAAGGACAATAAATCAGGTACAATTAAAATCAAGGGTAGGTTGAAAAAGGACAACATGATTGAGTTATCTATTGAAGACGACGGCATTGGGATGGATAAGGCGCAAATTAGTAAACTTATGAACACTAAAAGAGAACCCTCCAATATGGGTAACTACGGGCTTCGAAATATTGAAATGAGAATCTGCTTATATTTCAATATCGAAAAGGCTATCCGAATAATAAGCAAACCAGGAGTTGGAACAAAGGTCTTAATAAACTTTCCACCTAAACCCTATAATTTGCAGGCTAATTAACATCAAAGATATTATTCGGCTTTGAGATTTATAATAATATCTTTCATTCCTTTGGAAGATACTATTACCCTTATATCTCCCGGACCATCTGCTTGTACCATTGCCATCAACAAGCCTGAAAGCATTTTGCGACTTGGTGAGCTGTATAAAGTATGGTCCATAAGATCTCCAGAGTCCATTCCAACCAAGTGAGCAGGACCTTCCACCTTACAGTTTATCATGGGCGTGGCGTCGGGAACATGTAATCCGTCTATATCAATAGTTGAGATATCTATATGCGCAACTCCACCAACTCTTAATTTCTCTCTATCAGCCATAGCCTTCAGTGCGTTCGGTTTTTTTGTTGTCTTGACTATAGTCTCTGCAACCTTCTTTCCAGCGATATATCCTATTGCCTTTAACTCACCCGGTTGATAGGGTATGTCCCATACAAGATGCAAGTCATGAGTTGTAATATCCTCTCTTCTCGGATCATTCCATTCAAACCTGCAGCCATAATTTGGGCACATATAACCCTTAGTCCCGACAAGACGTCCATTAATGTAAAGCTTAACATGCTCACAATTTGTGTAGGCAACAACCTGTTTGAAAACCCCCTCCTCACCTTCCCAGTTCCAGTGGGGAAGCAAGTGAAGTGTTATTTGGTTTTGATTCCATATACTTTTAAAATAATAGTATGTATCTTTCGGGAAACCTGCGGTGTCCAATGGTCCACATGGTGCACCTTTGCTTGGCCAGCCAGCTTCACCTAAATAGTCAATACCCGTCCACAAATAATCGCCTGCTACAAAATCACGACTTACAGTATAACGCCACAACCACTCATGTTCTAAAGTTGCTGCAACGTAATTTCTTTCAGGGCTGTAGTCACCACGGAAGGAACTTAAGCCAGCTGGATTTTCAGCTCCGCAGAAGCGCCGCTTGGGGTATAGCCTTTTATCTTCATCATATAGGGTTTCAGCCCTTTCATTCCAACGACCGGTATAATTATAGCCCACTACATCCAATTCATTTTCAAACTCGCGGTTTGTGGTGTACGGAGCAGCGGCTGCAATATTGTCACATGCACTAGTTACCATACGGCTCGGATCCTCACGATGACATATATCACGAAGAAACTTTAATATTTTTACACCCTCTGCAGCAGACTGCTCAGGTATTTCATTGCCAATACTCCATAGGATGACAGAAGGATGGTTACGATCTCTACGTATCATCCTTAGTAAATCTTCCTCACCATGGTTACTAAAAAACTGAGAGTAGCCATATGCGAAAGTCTCACTGTAATAATTATTGAGCTTGTTCTTAGTCAGAAGCCATTCATCAAAAGCTTCGTCCATAACAAGGAAACCCATTTCATCGCAGAGATCTAAAAATTCTGGAGTAGGAGGATTATGAGCACATCGTATACCATTACAGCCCATTTCCTTTAAGGCAAGAAGCCTCCTTTCCCATGTCTCTCGATAACCAACAGCACCAGTCAGCCCGCAGTCATGATGCAAGCACATCCCTTTTATTTTTACTGATTTACCGTTGAGCAGGAAGCCTTTATCGCTATCAAATACCGCAGTGCGAATCCCAATTTTTGTTCTAACAAAATCAACAGGTTCTCCATCAACAACAACCGTGCTTTCAAGAGTATACAGATAGGGATCGCTATCTGTCCAGAGGTGCGGGTTTTTGATTGTTGGGGCAACCATTGTATCACCGCTGGTACCTGGTTTAAGAAAAAGCGGTGCTCCTGTATAGCTTACCTGGACGCCCTCATGATCATAAATTCTATGCATGACACCAGTATTAACTGGTATACCACTTTCATTTACAATTCGAGTATTTATTTGAAGAATTGCTTTATCATCATTCATATAAATTCGATTGGTAAAACAAAATATACCCCACTGATCTACATGAACTTTTTCATATATATCCAACCATACATTACGGTATATGCCAGAACCAGAATACCAACGTGAATTAGGTTGTAGGGAATTATTAACGCGGACAGCGATAACATTGTCTCCCTCCCTCAACCCCTCTGTTAAATCAACAGTGAAGGAACTATAGCCATATCCACAGCCTCCAACCAACTCACCGTTGAGATAAACCGAAGAATCCATATATACTCCGTCAAACATCAGTGAAACTTTTTTGTTCTTCATATTCTCTTCATAATTGAAGTGTTTACGATACCAGCCAATACCTGCCAGAGCATATCCTCCACCTCTTCCTGTAGGATTGTCTTTGTTTATGGGGTACTCAATGCTCCAGTCATGCGGAACATTAAGCTGCTGCCAGGTTTCATCATTTAGTTCGGGCTTAAAACCCTCCGGATCATCACCTAGTTTAAATAGCCAGTTGTGATTAAAGCATGAATGTCTTCGATAATTATTTTCCATTTTACCCCTCCATGTTCCGCATTGTCATGTTTTTCTTTATTAACCTAAATAAATTTTCCCAGCCATTATATTACATAATATTCAAGAATACAATCATTCACAATAACCTTCATCGATAATAATATCATCAATGTTTCAAAACTATACATCCACACTTATGCTTCCATATCCTGTGAAATATAGCTCTCCGCTTTGTGACCTTTCTTTTGTTATCATATTCCAAATCATACAGTATAGCTTAATTTGCTTTGAATAATGATCAGTCAATAACTTTAAGTCCTCATTGGTTTCAAAATAGTTTGTTTTATAATCAATTATTGACCAAGTATCCTTTTCCTTAATGGCAAGGTCAATCTTGCCTTGTAAAATAACTGGTACCTTCTGGATTTTTAAGAATTCATATACTGGATCACCAGTATCTATGATTATTGAAAAAGGCACTTCAGTAAGCTTCATATCAGCGTTTTGTATTCTGGAATAAAGAGAGCTTTCTTTAAAATCTTTTATTAATCGGTCTGCCCTCTCAATATGCTCGGTCTCAGAAAAACCGTATTGGCTTAAAATATATCTTTTGTAGTCATGATTATCAAATTCGTCTTTGACTAAATGTTCAATTATTTCATGGATTGCATTCCCCCACTGAGGCCCAAGGCCACCCTTTACGGTGTGCAAGGGTTCGTCACTGATAATGTCGCTCACTGACATTTCTATGTAAGTCGGCTTTTTTTGCATTGCAATAAATAATTCTGTCTGCCTCTTAAAGCTATCGAAATCTTCCTTACTATGTTCTACTGGAATCTCTGCAAGCGCTTCGGATGGTTTTTGCTTTGGTGTTTGAACATCTGGTATATCATAAGCATCCTCTTTAATATTAACAAACTCAAGTAACGGTTCCCAAGGATTTCTTCTGTTAGATTTTTCGCTGTTTGAGATAAATAGAATGTTTTTTGCTCTTGTAGCAGCCACATACAAAAGACGAATTTCTTCGGCTTCCTGGTACTCTTTTTCTGCTACCTCATACTCATCCCAAAATAAAGGTTGACCGATTACCTTACTAGAAAATTCACCCGTACTTTTTTTAATCACAAAATATCCTACCGATTTTGTTTCTGTTCTCTTTATATGGTAATCCGGAGTTATATTTGGTCTTTTAAATGGATGAGCCAGAAAAACAACAGGCGCCTCAAGCCCTTTTGCTTTGTGAAGATTCATAATCCTTACAGCATTTTGCCCTTCCCCACTTATATCCAATTCTTCTTCCAAATCTGCTTCCATTATCACATCAAGGTTGTCGATCATTGAGTTATAATCATTATTGCCTAACATGTTCTTTCTTAACATTTCTAGGATCTTAATAATATAACCACAAGAGGTTGTAAATTCGCTGGCAACAGCAGTTAATGGAATTAGTCCAATATCGGATGCAATTTGCTCAAACGTTGTTACGGGATGATTGTTTCGTGATAATCTATGGTACATTTTTAGTTTCTCGAAGGCATTTCTAAATAGCTCTGCTGTATTCTCAGATAAGCCGTCCGGGATTGTTGCGTATGTTCTAAACACTCCTCCTTTAAGCTTATACTCAGCCAGCGCTTTATCGCTAATACCAAAAAACATTCCTCTCAATACAGCAACAAGAAGAACTTCATTTTCTGGATCTTTTAAATACTTTAACAATATAATAAATTCTTTGAGCTCTTCAACATCCAAAAGTGAGCTTCCACCTGACAATTGCACGGGTATACCGTATTCTTTCAATGCTTTAGAGTATACCTCCATACTATCTTTATAACGTAAAATCACTAAAAAGTCTTTGTACTCTGGTATTTCTGTTATTCCTTCCCTTGCTTCTTCTTTTGTGCGTGTAAGTCTTATACCTTGCCCATCCACAGCACTCCTAATAATCTTAGCTATGCTATTGGCATCATACTCCAATATTTCTTGTTTCTTCGTATATTGAATGGGAATACTAATAACTTTAGTTCCTGAGTGGGTACCTGGCAGATCATCCTTTAATGTATTAACCGCGCTAAATGCCGCCTGATAAGAATCTGCTTCTGGTGGCAACAAGTTCCTAAACACCTTATCAAACCATTCCCCCAGTTTATTCATTGAGCGGAAGTTAGAGGTTAGTTCCACCACTTCCCCTCCCGTTTGTGTGAATAATTTCTTTACACGGTTATATATATCGATATCAGCCCTTCTAAATCTATAAATGGACTGCTTTGGATCACCCACTACAAAAAGAGAGCCTGCAGAAGGCACAAGTTTAGTCCATTGATCTTCATATAAATCCTGCCCTGTTAAAAGAAGCATGAGCTCGGTCTGAATTGGATCTGTGTCTTGAAATTCATCTATCAAAAGACAGTGATATTTATTTTGGAAATATGATCTAACTTCTGGATAATTTCTTAGCATATTTACAGCTTTCAGCAGTAAATCTTGAAAATTGAGTCCAGCCTGCTTAGTTTTTATGTTCTCATAAAACTCAACTGCAGGCATTAAAAAACTCATTATTATATAGTGGCAGTATTCTCGCCACTGCTTAAGTACAGGTCTTATCTGTATCTGAGATACATGATTTATTTCTTGTTGTATTTCCTTTGTTATTGCCTTATCGCTCAGCCATCTATTTAATGTTACCTTTTGATCATTTTCAAACATCTCTAATAAATTCACAATATTTGCTTCATTATCCATATTATAATAGCGAATCATGCGAAGCGCGCTTCTGATTCTACCTTGGAGACTATCGTAACCTTTCTCCGGCTCTTCTTTTGGTATGAATTTTATCGCTCTATATATCAATGGTTTAATTTTTTCATAAGCAGGTAATAAATCAGGTTTTGGTGTACAGTTATACACGATTTCAACATCAGGGTATTGTGTAATACGATTGTATATCTCAACCAAATCCAACGCCTTTATTCCAATATCATTTAACTGTGCTAACTTTTCAGGAGAATTCACCCTGGCATCTAAAAGATACTGCTGCCATGCTTGTTTATGTATCATCATGTCAGCAATATCATCAAGTTCTTCAAAATCCGGATCAACTGAGCCTTCTATAGGCCTTTCGCGCAGTATTGACGCACAAAAGGAATGAATTGTACCAATAAAACACGCCTCCATATTGTTCAACGCAGCTCTGAGCACACTTTTTTTCTGGTTATCTTCTTCCTCCTGGTAAGATTGTTCCAACTTGTTTTGAAAACGCTCTTTTAGCTCTTGAGCAGCTTTTCTTGTAAAAGTAATGGCTGCAATATTTTCAACTCTACATTTTTCTGAAGTAATAAGACTTACCATACGATTTGTCATGCTCGTAGTCTTTCCCGAACCTGCGCCAGCCTCAATCAACATATTTACATCAAGTTTATATTTTATATCTTCACGAACATCCAAATCCAAAATATTATTACTCATATTCATTAAGCCTCCTTAGTACGGAAAGAGCTTCCACGCTTTCATCATGGCGTTTTGCGGTAATGATTTGTTCAAGTCTATGAATTCTGCATACTATTTTGTAATCGCACCATCTGCAGTCACCTTGTTCCTCTGTTGCTGCAAATATTCCTTCGCCAATTACCATGAATAGGTCATCTAAAAGCTTCAGAAAAGTTAAATTCTCTCTTTGTACCCGTGTAAAACGTCGGCCTTCTCCTTTTTTTGTGGGAAACGAGTATACCCCTTCTTGAACTTTGGCATTTTTAGTGCCGTCTTCATTCCTTAGAATTGTCTCACAGGCATATGCATATAGAGCATGTTGAATCTGCCTGCCACCTTTAAAAAAGTCCCTATCACTAAAACCATAAGTTCCCCCCGATTTGTAATCGATAATTCTATATGTGTTTTCACTTAGCCTGTCTATTCTATCAATTTTTCCAGACAATAGAAATTTATTCTCTGATGGAAGTGTCACCTCAACGGGTGGGTAACTTTCATCCTTTATACCAAAACCCAACTCAAATTCTATTGGAACTCCATCATCAGAATTTTCCTCCTCGCTTGTAAGAAATACAATACAGGACTCAAGTATGTCCTTTACCTCAACATCAAATACTACCTCATCGGGTGGAGGAATTTGCTTTTTAAACTCATTAATCTCTGATTTTGCAATTTCAACAATTAGTGAAGAATGCTTATCCTTATTTGGCTTTTCTTTTCTTTCGGATATGGTTTTATAAAACTTCTCAAAAATTGAGTGATATAATGTTCCTTTTTGAAGGGGATCGAGCCAAATTTCAGGATCATATGTTATCTCATCGGGTGGTGAAATATTGAGTACATATCGCAAGAAATATTGATATGGGCACTTTGCCAACAGTTCCAGCTTACTGGCAGAAAACACCTTGTTTTTTATTTCTATGTCCATACTATCCACATATCCGTCATAACAAGTGAATTTCTCAGAACTTCGATTATCCCAAGCCATTACTCCTTGCTTTAAGTGAGGGTAACACTGGAAAATAAGCTCACTTTTATTCTTAGCATCTTGTGCATGGAAACACTTTTCGAGCCAATATCCACTCTCATCTATCGCATTTGCTGTTATATATCCTTGGGTTATCTTAAAATGATTATGTAAATCTGAATAATCAGCAGAAGGTTTTCTACTAATCATCCTAAATAGTTGTAACATAAATGAAGATGGGGTTTTCTGCCTGTTTTCTGCAGTGTCGAATGAAGAATAAATAAGCGTTATATTACCCTTTAAATCCGACAATAATTCAGTGGTTCGATAAACTCTTTCATTTGCACGTTGCCTATTTTGTAATATGTTATTTGACAGTCTTTGCTTTTCAACATCAAGTAATATCGCATCTTCTGCAACCTTTCCTGGAAACCTGTCAGAATCGAAACCTATAAAATAATTATGCTGTCGATTGATAAAGAACTCATTATCACTACTGCAAATATGGATATGACCTTCCTTTGGACCCGATACGCCTATACGGATACTTAGGATATAGCTTTTTAAGATACTAAGCGCTTCATCAATATCAACTAATAGCTCTAATAACGATAGTTGGTTTAGAGTTTCGGTTATAATTATCTTTGCTTCAGCATCTAATTGACTTTTTTGCGGCACAAACACTTTTATTAAGGATGATATACCTTTAGCAAGCTTATTTAAAAACATTTTACCAGCAACGGCTTCGGGTATAGTTGTAAATAGGCTTTCAACAAACAATTTTACACCCTCCACTATTCTAAGCTTATTTAATCGGTATTCTTCCTTCATATTTCTTTGAGACTGTAGATCTTCAGTTAAATCTGCAAGAATAGGAGCATAACGTTCCCTTCCCCAGCCTATACCAGATGCTCTAAGAGTATTCGCAGCTTGGTAAGGATTTATATTCTCGTTGTCATCTGAGGGTATTTCTATAAGTTCTTGATAAAGCATGCTAATAAAATCTGTTACCCGATAATCAGAACCTATCCAATCGATTATACTTCTAAACGCCTTTCCGGGTTTCGAGTTCTGAATATTAACACCATACCCAAATGTAACAGGAATCTTAAGTTGTTGCATCTTCTGGTACATCAACTGTGAATATGGCTCTTTCGAAGCAGTGTAAATACATACATTATCAAAAGGAATTTGCTTTGCTATTACATCTCGAAGTACAGCTTCAATTTCATTGTTGTCACCAAATGCCTTAATTAAGCTAATACTGCTATAGTCGGTTTCTGCACTTTGTTTTTCAAGTGCAAATAAATTTACAAAAGGAGATTGATTCTCAGCCTGAGTCGGATAATTCTCACTATAATATGACTTAGGCACATCTAAGCTATTTATCTTGTTACCGTACAGAATCTTTATAGCGGCAAATTTTTCGGCAATGAACTTTTTTTCAAGGAAACGAAGGTTAATACTATTTGGAATAAGGAGCAGTCCATCTTGTTTAAAGTCACTATCCAAAGCCATTTTAAGGATACCTGGATAGTCGACTAAACCTTGATTTTGTAGCTCTAAATCATAAGCTACAATGATCTTACTTATATCAGAACCCTTTTCTACACTGACAAAAGAGGAGTTATTGAAATCGCTCTGAACAATGTCTGCATATTTGATTTCCATAATTGCATTCCATATTGAATTGGATATGGAAGGAGTTGCTTGAATATTTGTAAAATATTCAAACTCACCATTTTTGTGCATATTATATATGATTGCAAATAATATCTGTCGGGATATGCTATCGTCAGCAAATATATAACCTTTACTACTTAATAAAGGCATGGCAATTTGAGTAGCAATATCGATTATGGTTTCTATCCTGAGATTGAGTATCGGTGTTTTTTCAGTGAGCCTTTTTATGATGTTCTGCCCTATTTGATATGAGGGCACCAGGAGTAATTTGTTTTCTATTAAGTTGTCCTTGCATACCTTTGATAAAGCATCAATCATGTTTACATCTCCTACAAAATACTCTTACTATACATTTTACAATAACGAAAGACATTTTTGTAGAAAAAAGTAAACATTTTTACAATGTAACCCTAATATGCGCCAAAATGCTGCTACCTATCTTGTATTAGTTAGAACTTGCATATCTTCGAGAGAAATAAAGATATGTGAGCTCTGCTAAATAAGAACACACTGTGGCAACTATACTTCCAATAGCCATATTTTCTACTCCCAGTAGTAGCGAAACAAGAAGAATCAATGTAAGGGCTATAAGATTTATAGCCTTTCCTTTTGATAAAGGTTTAGTGGTTTGATTTTTCATCATAACACCGGTTTGATATTGAATGAGCACTGTCAAAACAGGCAGTATGGTTGCTATTTTAATCATAGTATTTGCAATGTGCGCGACTCTTTCTTCAACACCAATTAATACTGTTAATATATGCATTCCAACCCCGGTAAATCCGATTATTAGGAATAGAGCTGTAAATATTATGCCAAGAAATATTGCAAACCGTTTTACAGCAACTTCAGACATTGAATCATCTGCCTTCATAAATCCAATGGGAACTTGATAAAATTCGGTTAATGGAGAACTAATCAAATGGCACAGTCCCCATGCAACAGAAAAGGTTGAAATTGTGAAATCAGGATCCACCGTCTGCCCCAACGAAGCGTTAATAATTGGAGAATTTAAAGTATGGAAAAATGAAGTTATTATTAGAGGCCAATAAAACCTCCAAACATTAGAAAGAGTTAAGGTATCTCCCTGTACTTCATTAGCAGGTTTTTCGTTAGCCAAATTACTTTGCGCTTCAAATGCTTTGGGTACATTCTTTACCGTTGCTTTAATTCCTATTAAGGATGTAAATGCATCTGTGTATAACGAACAAATTAATATCGCACCCGCAAGCAATGCAGTAGGAATAAAAGTTAAATGTTCTACAGTAACTACAAATAGTATAAGAGTGAGCACACGTATTATTGAACTTACAGGCATAAGCCAGGTTTTCTTAAACTTTATCATTACTCCCTGGCTAAAATCTTTCATAAACAAGCCTATAGGATACAGGATAAAAACCGAAAAAATCTTAACTGCTTCGTTAAGAGTTTTTCCACTCAATTGAAATATATTGCTAAATATCGCTCGGGTTAGCCCACTTGCTCTAAAAATAAACATAATACAAGTTACAGTCAATGTGATTATTACCGCAAATTTTCTAACCTGTTTATATTTATTTGCATTATCAGCTAAAGATGCAATCGTTGGACTTATCATATATAACGGACTTTGGAACATGGTCATAAAACTATTAGCAACTGAAAAAGCAGATATATAGACAAGTGGTTGCGAGAGCCTGGCTAAAGCGGAATTTACAAAGGTTCCAGTAGAGCTCAATATAACAGCCATGCAGATTAACGGGAAATAAAACTTAAGTTGATTTATAAAAGAGTACTCAGAATTAGCAAACACAAATTCCTTAAGCTTCTGACGCATTAAAAATGTCCCCCAGCAAGTAATACATCTATTGTAATACTTTTTGAAGGACATAACAAGAAGCCCAGCAAGTATTGTTAACTATCTAACATTTATGCTTCTCATATTAATGGGTACATACTCTCTATCAGGCGCAATGCTCTTGTAAGCAGGTCTAATTATTTTACCCCTGTTTACTAACTCTTCTATACGATGAGCACTCCACCCTGCAATTCTTGATATTGCAAAAATTGGTGTATAGAGCTCCTCAGGGATATTTAACATCCTATAAACAAGCCCTGAATAGAAATCTACATTAATACTTACACCCTTGTATATTTTCCTTTTCTCAGCTATTATCTCAGGCGCAAGTTTTTCAACCATTTCATACAACATAAACTCGGCCTCAAAGCCTTTTTCGATTGCAAGCTTTTCGGCATAACCTTTAAATATAACAGCTCGTGGATCGGATAGCGAGTATACAGCATGACCCACACCATATATTAATCCTTCTCTATCAAAAGCTTCGCGGTTTAATAGCTTGAAAAGATAATCCCGTATTTCTCCTTCATTTCCCCAATCTCTGACTTCACGTTTCATATCCTCAAACATATGAACAACTTTAATATTTGCACCACCATGTCTTGGACCTTTTAAAGAACATAGTGAAGATGCAATGGTTGAATATGTGTCAGTTCCAGTTGATGTAATTACATGTGTAGCAAATGTTGAGTTATTTCCTCCGCCGTGCTCTGCATGTAAAACAAGGGCCAGATCCAATAACACAGCTTCAAGGTGTGTAAAATTCGAATCCGGTCTTAATAGATGTAGGATATTCTCTGCAGTTGAATACCTCCTCTTTGGAGAATGTATAATCAAGCTTTCATTCTTATAATAATGAGCCAAAACCTGATATCCATATACAGCTAATAATGGAATCTGGGCAATCAACTGAAGGCATTGACTAATGACATTACTAATTGATGTATCGTCTGCATGGTCATCATAAGCATATAATGCGAGCACACTTCTGGACAGCACATTCATTAAATCCCTGCTAGGCAGCTTCATAATAGCATCCTCTAAAAAAGACTCAGGAAGCTTAGAATAATTTGTCAATAAAGTTCTAAATTCATTTAATTCATTCGCATTTGGTAACTCTCCAAAAAGGAGCAAATATGCTGTTTCTTCAAAACCAAACCGTCCATCGTTTAAGAACCCATTTACAAGATCATTTATGTCCATCCCCCTGTAACTTAGTTTACCTGGTGTGGGTACGGTTATTCCATTTTCATCTGTAAAAGACGCACTAACATCACCGATTTCTGTTAAACCAGCTAAGACCCCTTTTCCATTGATATCCCTTAGGCCTCTTTTAACATCATATTTCCTGTAAAGTTCAGGATCTATTTTATTACTGTTCTCCGCCATGGAAGTGTATTCCTCTAACAAAGCACTCTTTCTTTTGTCGATCATTTCCAAATCAATCCACCCCCTATTTAATTAAAAAGTGATAGTGATTCAATGATTATAGTAGTATTTTATGTGTAAAATACGTGAATTTCGAAGTGTACAACGAAAACCATGGAGGATATTCCATGGTTTGCCCGATATACCCTCTTTCACGGCCTACGAGGTTAGCTGTCGGGCTCGGATTGAAAGAGATATCCTATCAAAAATGAATTCGCCCCAAAAAATGGTTCCCCCGCTCTACATATGTAAATTAGGCCTATATAATTTCAACGAAAAACTATACTTTGTTATTTTACATTATTCCGTAGCATTTGTCAATTAAGGGAAATGCTTTGATTTCACACCTTTCGCATCTTTAATATAACCAAAAACACTCTATCACACATACAGCGATATCAAATATTTAACATCGCGAAATACCCCGCAAAGGCTTTTGTGATGTATCCTCTACATGAGCTAACATGCAATATGTGGTGACAAACTTTTCTCCCCATAGTAACAAAGAATTTACAAACCGTTCAGAAATAAATACTATATTTTTGATATAATAGTTAAGTACTAAACAATTTTTATTAACAGCACTATTTGTTTTTCTTTTTTATTTCTAACAACATACTAAAAAGAGGTAGATGTACTTGAATATATATCAAAATGTATTGGTTTGTGTAACAAAGCAAAAAACATGTGAGCGGCTTATTAAAGAAGCTTCAAAAAGAAAAGATGTAAATGGTAATCTTCGTGTTTTGCATGTTGCTAAGAACACATGGAATATACTTGACAATGATAGGCAAAGTGAAGCACTTGAGTATCTTTTTAAAATCTCAAAAGAATACAACGCAGATATGACAATGTTGAGGGCAGATAACATTTCTGAAACAATTGCGGATTTTGCAATAAAAAATGAGATTGATTTAGTTGTGCTTGGTCAATCAAGTAACGAGCAGTACAATAAATTTTACGCAGAACTGTGCAGTCTTTTGGCTAACAAAATTAAGATTGAGATTATTTCCCATTAGAACTATCCTGTAAAATAGCTCCAGGATGATCGAAGATATTCTTTTTTTCTATATTTACCAATGTGTATGATGCATGCACAGGAGCTTTCCTACATGCGTATTTTCTTTAATTATATGGCTGTAGAGAATAATTATATAAAATAGTTAACAAACATATATACACGCAAAGGGACTGTATACAATAATACAGCCCCTTTCATTGTTGCTAATAATGTTGGATTACTCCTTTTTAGCCTCTCTCGGCGGAAGCTTAGAGAAAACCTTTCCTATTGCTTCCATAGCTCTATCCATTTGCGCCTCTGTATGGGTTGCTGTATAGCTTGTACGGATTAAGCATTGGCCAGGAGCTACTGCTGGAACTATTACAGGATTAACATAAACGCCCTCTTCAAAGAGCATCTTTGTAGCCAAAAATGTCCTATCAGTATCATAAGTCATGATGGGTATTATTGGAGTAGGCGATTCTAAAATGGGAATTCCCATTTCCCTTAGTCCCTTTCTCATATAATCTGATATACGCAATAGAGCTTTCATTCTCTGAGGTTCCTGTTCAATAATTTCAAGAGCCTTTAATGCGGCGGCTGCATTCGACGGAGGTATAGAAGCACTAAATATAAACGGGCGTGAATTATGCTTAACATAATGAACCACTTCCTCGCTGGCCACCATGTATCCACCAAGGCTTGCAAGGGACTTACTAAAAGTTCCCATTATTATGTCCACTTTATCTTCCAAATTGAAATATTCAGCAGTTCCTCGACCGCGCTCACCAATGACCCCAAGCCCATGAGCATCATCAACCATTACTCTTGCACCATATTTTTCTGCGAGTTCAACAATTTCTGGGAGCTTACATATATCGCCTCCCATACTGAAAACTCCATCTGTTACAATTAGTATTCCTTTATTTTCGGGGATCTCACTTAGCACTTTATTTAAGTCACCCATATTACTATGCTCATATCTTACCATTTTGGCATAGCTTAGGCGGCAAGCATCATATATACTTGCATGATTTTCTTTATCACAAACAATATAGTCATTTCTTCCTGCTATTGCGGAAATAATTCCTAAATTACTTTGGTAACCTGTACTAAAAGTGATTGCAGCATCTTTATTCAGAAATTTCGCTAATTTTTTTTCTAATTTGATATGAAGATCAAGGGTTCCATTCAAAAAACGTGAGCCAGAACACCCTGAGCCATACTTTATCAATGCTTCTTTTGCGGCCTCAATAACGCGACTGTCAGATGTAAGACCTTGATAATTATTTGACCCAATCATAATAATGGGATGACCTTCCATAACAACTTCTGTATCTTGTCCAGTCTCGAGATGGTGAAAATAGGGATAAACTCCTGCAGCTATTACCTCTTTTGCTGCTGTGTAATCATAGCATTTTTGAAATAGGTCCATAATAACATCTCCTTGCTTATATGTCTCCTATGAGACAAAGACTATTATTTGATTATTATCAGATCCTAATACCTAAAGCGAATCTACACAAAATATTGTATCACATTTCTTTAAAACATTCACTTATTTTTAACTTTTCAAAAAATAAATGTAAAAGACCACATTTGAAAAAGTATATTCCACTTCTTATGACGAAGTGGAAACAATTATATGCAAAAAAATTTCGCAATCTAGTTATACAACTCAGAATTTACCCATTCAATTAACTAAATATTTTCTTCAAGACGTATTTCAAACCTATCAAAACTCACTGGCTCAAAAAATTGATCTGCATTAAATGTTGTCCACTTATATCTTGCGAATTCCCTGGTATTCTTACTAAGCCACATTGGCACCGATATTCCCATATTTTTGCATACCTCTACCAATGAAAGCTCTAATTGTTTTTGGAACCTACCTTCATCATTAATTACCGATTCCTCTTCCATAATGATTGTTTTCCCTCTATATATTTTAGCTGTTAATTTCACTTTAGCATCCTCCATTTTGACACCGTTGTAAATGAGATATTCGTGATAAATTACAATTCACAAATTGCCTCTCTCAGGTCAAGTATTTTAACGCATCAGACTTAGTTTCTTGTGTCCTGCTCGTAATTAACCTCTACCAAGTAAAGTCCATGAGCAGGTGCGGTAATACCAGATAAATTCCTATCCTTTTTTTCAAATAATTCGAAAATGCTATCTGCTGCTCTTTTGTTCATACCAACTTCCACCATTGTACCAGTCATTATTCGAACCATGTTATATAAAAAACCATCGCCTGATACAGTATAAACTAGATGTTCATTGTCTACTGTCCATTGGGAAATATATATATTGCGCTCAAAAGAAGTAATATTATGCCCACTTGAACAAAATGCAGTAAAGTCATGATATCCGATGAAGTTTCTCGCAGCTTCATTCATACTGTCAACATTTAGCATCCCTTTAATGTGCCAAGCTCGTTTTTCCATGATGGGAGAACGAGCTTTTCTATTTAGAATTTTGTATTTATATGTTTTTTTTGTGGCGGAAAATCTGGCATGAAAATCCTCGGAAACCTCCTCAGATAATATAATAGCAATACCTGAAGGAAGTGCTGAATTTAGTGCATCAGAAAATTTTACAGGTGGGATGTTTGAATTCGTATCAAAATGTGCCACCTGACCATAGGCATGAACACCTGCGTCAGTCCGTCCCGAACCAGTTACTCTTGTTTGCTCACCCGTTATTTTATAAACTGCTCTTTCTATTTCTTCCTGTACAGTATTTGCATTATTTTGTATTTGCCATCCATGAAAGCATGAGCCGTCGTATTCTATTACGAGTTTTATCCTTCTCAAAGGCACTACAATTCACCTTTCATATTATTTATTTTAAACTATATCAATTACCTATTGTGAACTATATCAGGCTTTACAAATCCTAAAAACATGGTTTATTTATATTTTACCTTGCATACCAAGCATAGCAGCTCCCACTATTCCAGCATCATTACCTATTTCGGCTGCAACTATTTGTGCTTGAGGTACATCATCTTTCTTATAATAAAGATTGTCATTTACTTTCTTTCTAAGTGGTTTTAAGAGTGTTTCGCCTTCTTTGCTAATTCCACCGCCAATAACCACCTTCTCTGGCTGTAGTGTAACTATAAGATTTGCAATTCCTACAGCAACATACCTAATGTATTGATCTACTACCTTAGTTCCAACTTCGTCATTCAAACGCATTGCATCAAATGCAGTTTTTGCATTTATTAAATCCAGATTTCGGTTGACAAGCTTATTTATTTCTGAATCAGGATTCTCCTCTGCGGCTTTTTTTGTCTGTCTTATTAATGCAGTTGCAGAAGCATATGCTTCCCAGCACCCTCTTTTTCCACAAGTACATTCTTCTCCGTCAAGCACAATGGATATATGCCCTATTTCACCTGCCATACCATTGAAACCCAAAAAAATTTGCTTATTCATAACAATGCCACCGCCTACTCCAGTACCAAGAGTTATTGTTATGGAATCAGATACATCACGAGCTGCACCCGAAACACTTTCACCCAGCGCTGCACAGTTTGCATCATTATCTATATATATAGGCAATGTTATATATTTTTGCATTTCACTAGCCATAGGCACATTATTAAAACCTATGTTATTTGCATATAATAAAATCCCATTTTCTCTATCGCAGACTCCGGGGCTGCCAATTCCTATGTATTTAATATCTTCTACTGTTAATCCAGCCTCTTCAATAAGTTTCATTGAATGTTCTGCCATATCTTTAATAATCTCTGGATATTCTCTCTCTTTCCCAGTAGGCACGCTACCCTTGATGACCATTTTTAGATTTTCGTCTAATATACCCGCTGCAATATTCGTTCCACCTAAATCTATACCTAGATAATACATATTTTCCCTCCGTAAACAACTTTCTCTTTTTACTATATTATAACAACCCATGCAATTGCGCAAGCAAATGAAGCATACCGTTATATGGTTCTTAGCACTTGACTTTAAGGCACTTTAACATACCGTTACAAGGTTCTTAGATTCGGTTTATGACAATTATTATATGGTAGATTTTGTACAAACAAAGCATTCATTTCACACTTATGCAAGTATATAAAAAGCTTTGCTACTACAAGTCTTAATTTTGAATATAACTGTAGTGAAGTAGAGAAAATAAAAAAGTAGCAATTTAAGTTTCTGTTTTCAATTTGGAGGAAATTCATGTCTTTTAACATCGTTTGGCAAACTGTTTTGTTATATATAATTGTGGTTATATCAATGCGTCTAATGGGGAAAAGGCAGATTGGAGAATTTCAACCATTTGAATTCGCAATAGCAGTTATGGTCTCTGAGCTGGCAGCTTTACCATTAACACAGGCCGATAGAAATATATGGCATGCCATAATTCCAATTTTCATCCTTGTAATATGCCAATTCTTGTTCTCTCTGGCATCTGTTAAGAGTATAACTATTAGGGCAATAATGTGCGGACGACCTAGAATTGTTATTAAGCATGGGCAACTTCAAGAGAAAAACTTAAGAAAAGAGATTTATACAATAAATGATCTGCTTGAGCAGCTTAGAATTTTGAATGTCCAAAACATTTCAGATGTTGAGTATGGGATTCTTGAAACAAACGGTCAACTTAGTATAATCTTAAAATCCCAGAAACGACCAGTCACACCGTCCGACCTTGGAATAGATACAAAGTATGAAGGAATCACCCTTGACCTTATAATTGATGGTGTGATACTTGATCATAATTTAGAATTGGCCAAACTCGATACAAATTGGCTTATAGACCAACTATCTCAAAAAGGCTACCCTAATCCAAAGGATATTTTTTATGCTTATCTGGACACACAGGGTAATTTTTTCTCTCAACCTAAGCTAAAGGCATGCAAAAACCAAGTAGTAGACGAAAGCTAAATACCTGCAAAAAACAAATAGTTGACAAAAACCCTACCTTCTTATCAATGAGCAACTGTAGTCAAATTATAGTGTGAATGTTTTTATGCATGGGAACTGTTACTGATTTTACACTTTAGGCTTCTTTCTATTCTCAAGTCTTATCTTTCGTCTTTGGATAGCCTTTTCATATTCAAGTTTCTCCTCCTCAGTATTTATGATCAGTGATGGAACCTGAGTAGGCTGCCCTTTATCGTCAAGGGCGACGAAGGTAATATATGCCTTATTGGTTTTTATGACAGCACCGGTTTTCATGTTTTCACAATATACATCAACCCTAACTTCCATTGAAGTGTTTCCAACCCAGGTTATCCGTGGTTTTAAACGCACCATCTCACCAACTCTTACAGGATGTCGAAAATCCAGGCTATCCAATGCAGCTGTTGCAACAACACAATTTGAATGTCGTGATGCAGCTAATGCACCTGCAATGTCAATCCAATGCATTAACCTACCACCCAATAGGTTACCAATTATATTGGTGTCATTTGGAAGAACCAGTTGACACATCTCAATCATTGACTCTTGTACTGATTTGCTTGGTCTTTCATTTTTTTCCGACATAATAACCTCCGCTCATATAGTTGATTACATTGTATCTAAACAATGTTATTTGTCAACGATGCAAAACCCCTGATAATTTTTTATATATTAAGAATGTAATTACTGAAGATAACAAACTCTTGAGCAAGTTAAAGGGAATGGTTGCAAACAAAATAAAAGAGGTTAGATTTGTTATATATGGGTTGATGGCTGTACCCATTTGAATTATTTTATCAAGAGGCCAGCTAAAAGCCATAGCATAAACAGGGAGGAGTATATAAAAATTCATAACGGCAGCAAAAACAGTATTAACTATTATACCAACAATTAAACCTTTTACAGCGTTCTTCCGTGTCTTCTCTCTCCTGTAAATAATTGCAGCTGGTACAACAAAGGAACAGCCAACTAAAAAGTTTGATAATTCACCAATTCCTGCAGTTACCGTACCATCAATGGCCAGATTTAAAAGAGTCTTCATAGCTTCTATCAAAATGCCAGCTACAGGCCCCATTGAAAAAGCTCCAAGTAAAACCGGAACTTCGCTTAGATCTAACTTATAAAAACCCGGTATTAAAAAGATGGGCGTTTTTAAAAGCATTAGTACTGTAGCCACCGCCGATAAAATGGCAATCTTAGCAATTGTATTTGTGCTAAATAAATTTTTCTTGTTTTCCTTTGTTTCAGAATCATTTTTTACTGATAAGTTATCCATGATATCCTCCATACTTAAATTTCAGATAAAAAAAACCTGAAATAAAAATACTTCAGGTTACTTTTTTCCAAAAACAGAAAAACACATCTTCTTTCATCCAGACTGTACTGTCGGCTCCGGAATTCAACCGGATCAACCTCTTAGAGGCTCGCGGGCTTTCAGCTTTTGCTGATTACCGCCGGTAGGGAATTACACCCGTCCCTGAAGATTCTTATTAGATTTTAATTATCCCAAAAAGCTAAACGAATAATAATCATGATTAATTATTCTTCATAACTATACCATATCTTTAGCCAATATTCAATAGTATTTCTTTTATTTTACAGTGAGCTTTTTTAAGACTCAATTATTAAAGTAAATTAGACCCCTATTTCAATTTTGGTCTAATTTAGTCGTGGAAATCAGGGTGTCTAATTTAATATCAAAAACTTCCATTAGTACTGTTAGATATATTTCCTCAAATATTGTCCTGTGTGTGATTTAGGATTTGCAGCAACCATTTCGGGTGTTCCTGTTGCAATAACAGTACCACCTCCATCCCCTCCTTCGGGGCCAAGGTCTATAATATGGTCTGCGGTTTTTATTACATCAAGATTATGCTCTATAACAACAACTGTATTACCGGCATCTACAAGCTTGTGCAAAACTTCTATAAGTTTGTGTATGTCTGCAAAGTGAAGACCAGTTGTAGGCTCGTCTAAAATGTATAGAGTTTTGCCTGTGCTTCTTTTTGAAAGCTCGGTTGCAAGCTTAACCCTTTGTGCCTCACCGCCCGACAATGTAGTGGATGATTGGCCTAACTTTATATAACCGAGACCAACGTCTTTAAGAGTATTGATTTTTCTTGCGATACTTGGAATGTTCTTAAAATAATCCACAGCTTCATTAACGGTCATACCTAAAACATCTGCAATATTCTTACCCTTGTACTTCACTTCCAAAGTTTCCCGGTTATATCTTTTCCCTTTACAGACTTCACATGGGACATAGACATCAGGTAAAAAATGCATTTCTATTTTTATTAGTCCATCTCCCTTACATGCTTCGCATCTTCCACCTTTTACGTTGAAACTAAACCGCCCCGGGTTATATCCGCGCATCTTAGCATCGTTTGTTGATGCAAATAACCTTCTTATTTGATCAAATACTCCAGTATAGGTAGCTGGATTCGACCGAGGTGTCCTCCCTATAGGAGCTTGATTTATATCAATAACCTTATCAAGGTGCTGTAATCCCCGAATTGCCTCGTGGGCACCAGGCTTAGTTTTTGCTCTGTTTAGCTTTGAAGCCAGTTCTTTATATAAAATTTGATTCACTAAAGAACTTTTTCCCGAACCCGATACACCAGTTACACAAATAAACAAACCTAGGGGAAAGGTAACGTTAATTTTCTTTAGATTGTTTTCGCTAGCACCCAGTACTACTAAATCTTTTCCATTGGGAATTCGTCTTTCTCCAGGTGCTACTATAGCTTTTTTGCCACTTAGATACTGCCCTGTAATAGATTCATTGTTTTTTAAAATATCCCCTAATGTACCTTGGGCAACAACATACCCTCCATGTATACCTGCTCCAGGCCCCATATCAATAATATAATCAGCAGTTGTAATTGTTTCTTCATCATGCTCTACAACAATAACTGTATTTCCTAAATCTCTAAGATGCTTTAATGTTGTTAATAAACGCGAATTATCCCTTTGATGCAACCCTATACTCGGCTCATCAAGTATATATAGTACGCCTGTTAGCCCTGAGCCTATTTGAGTTGCCAACCGTATGCGTTGTGCCTCTCCTCCCGATAGTGTGCCTGCAGACCGTGATAATGTGAGATAATCTAACCCTACATCAACCAAAAACTTTAGTCTTGCTTTTATCTCTTTAAGTATCTGTTGTGCAATTAGAGTTTCCATGCTGGTGAGCTCAAGGGTTGAAAAGAACTCAATACAATCCTTTATTGGCATTTTTGTAAGTTCAGCTATGTTTTTACCACCAACAGTAACGGCAAGACTCTCTTTTTTTAGCCTGTCCCCATTACACTCGGGACATGATATATCTGACATATATTCTTCGTAGAATTCCTTCATGCCATCTGAAATAGTGCCATTGTAGCGTCTTTCCATAGTGGTTATTACACCCTCAAACTCCGACAAAAACGAGCCACTTCTACTACCTTTGTCGAAAGTAACCTTAATTTTTTCTTTACCAGTACCATACAGTATTTTTCTTAAAATATTTTTTGGCAACTTTCCTACAGGGGTGTTAATATCAAAACCGTAATGTTTAGCTAACGCTCTAAGAAATATGCTGTTATATGTGTCGCTATTACTTAAATCCCACCCGGTAGGATTTATTGCACCTTCAGCAAGTGATTTTGAGTAATCGGTAATCACTAAATCAGGATCAATCTTTCTAAAATATCCTAACCCACTACATTTGGGGCATGCTCCAAATGGATTATTGAATGAGAACATTTGCGGTGTAAGACTTTCTATGCTAATACCGCAATCTGGGCAGGCAAAATTCTGGCTAAACAAAATTTCTTCGCCACCTATTACATCAACAAGAAGAATACCATCTGATATGCGAAGCACCGTTTCAATGGAATCAGCCAGCCTTTTTTGAATATTTGGTTTAACTATTAACCTGTCAACAACAATTTCTATTGAATGTTTCTTGTTTTTTTCAAGTTGAATATCTTCATTTATGTCCATTACTACACCATCAATACGTAATCGGACATAACCGCTTTTTCTTGCGTCGGCTATTAGTTTTGTAAACTCACCTTTTCTTCCACGTACCACAGGCGCAAGTAGTTGAATTCTTGTTCCTTCTTCAAGGGAAAGAATACTGTCCACCATGTTCTCCACTGTTTGCTGAGATATCTCCTTGCCGCATTCAGGACAATGGGGAACCCCTATTCTGGCGAATAGCAACCTAAAATAGTCGTATATTTCGGTAACAGTACCAACTGTTGAGCGAGGGTTACGGCTTGTTGTTTTTTGGTCTATTGAAATAGCCGGGGATAAACCCGTAATATATTCTACATCTGGTTTTTCAAGAAGCCCTAAAAACTGACGGGCATAAGAAGATAATGACTCTACATACCTTCTTTGACCTTCTGCGTATATTGTATCAAAGGCTAGTGACGACTTGCCAGAGCCACTTAAACCAGTAATAACCACCATTTTGTTTCGTGGAATCTCCACATCTATGTTTTTTAAATTGTTTTCACATGCACCTTTAATATAAATGCTGTCTTTCATCTCTACCAGCTCCAAGATATATAGTGTTAAATGTAACAAGTTTACTTATGTGTGCATATAATATTCTTTTAGTTAACAAACCTGCTATATAAACCTCAATAATTATATCAAAGTGTATTTCAATATGCAAACATTTGTTCGGTAAATTTTCTAGTAATTTATGTATATAGCTCCAGAGTTTTTATACCTTATATTTGATCTAAAAAAGGTAATCTATAGGCTATGAATCATGGTTTCTACGCCTTATGTTTGATCTAAAAAAAGGTATCAATAGTCACTCTCGCCACTTCATTGATACCTTCTAATATTATGAGTTCTTTCTGTACTAAAGCCTAATCAAAACTATGATTAAAATGACTACCTACCTGTAAAATAGATATCTTCTCCTGGTTTCTTTGAAAATTCTTTGTCAAGTTCCATTTTGATTATTGTATCTATTGGAGATGTCAGCTCTTGAGGAATATCAATGGTTATACCCTCGGCGCTCTGGTTAAATCCTACTTCGCTACCACCTAATACTGTGCACTTAACAATATTGGTTTCCATCGCAGGCAACTTTAGTTTTCTAAATTCATCCATATCTAAAATGTGTAAGTAGATAATGTTTTTGTTATATGTACTACCATAAACCCTATCCACAGGCTCAAAAGGACCTCCTCGAGTGCCATAGACGCTCTCTCCATTTTTATTCATCCATTTGCCAATTTCCTTTAGTCTGTGAACAGCTTCCTCAGGAATTACCCCATCTTTGTCAGGTCCTACATTCAATAACACATTGCCATCACGGACAAATACATTTACAAGCATGGTAATAGCTTCTTTTTGTGTCATTATTGGATCATCAGGAATCCAACCCCAAGAGGTTCCACTGCCTATACAGAGATTTTTTTCCCAAGGAACAGGAATAATTTTACCCGTAATTTCATGCGAGCCTTCGTCACAGTAAAAATCACCTTCCCATCCAGAACGAGGGTTTACGACAACCTTAGGGTTATGGCTTTTCACCATTTTATTTAGTTTATCAGGTTCCCATAGCCATGCACTTGTTGTATCGTCTCCCTTGTGAGCAAGCCATCCGCCATCATACCACAGAATATCTATTTTCCCGTATTGGGTCATTAATTCCTCTACCTGATCATAGCATTGCTTTTTCATAAGAAGTGCATTATCCAACAATTCCTTCGGGTGGAAATAACCTGGAAAGCGCCAATCCATAGGCGAATAATATAATCCTACCCGCAGCCCGGCATTTCGGCAAGCTTCCACGTATTCCTTAATGAAATCTCTTTTTGCTCCTGTTGCCATACTATTAAATTTATTGTAGCTTCCTGGACTGTCCCATAATGCAAATCCATCATGGTGTTTGGCAACCATCACCATGTATTTCATTCCTGCTTCTTTGGCAATTGATGCCCATTCATTTGCATCAAATTTCTGTGGTTTAAATTCATCTGCTAGCTTAGCATATTCTTCAGCGGGTATTTTCTCAGCATGCATAACCCATTCACCACGGCCCAGAATAGAATAAAGTCCCCAATGTATAAACATTCCAAACTTTGCGTCACGCCACCAAGCCATATCTTCTTCAGAAAGCTTAAGTCCGGGTACTTTAAGCCCACCCAGGCTTTTGAAATTTATGCTGCTTTTTAGCATTGATTTTAATTCTGCACCGGTCATTTCTCTTGGCTTTTTCTTTGTACTCATACTTTTCCCCTTCTTTATTATTATTTTTGAGAGAACCCCAAATATTGATTTTATAGTTATACATTGAAAGTAAAAATTGAAAATGTGTTGAAATTATGTTCACCAAATATAGTAACAAGTCTACAATAGGCATTTCGCTATGCCAATTATCCAAATACAATGCAAGTACACTGTGTGATGCATTGTGATTTTAAATAAAGTATGACATCACAAATTGCACAGTGGCTTTATTTCGGTTGTATTTGTAACAACCTTAATAATGTTGGCTTAATTATAGATTACCTAACTTTATTACAATCTACAATGATAATTATTTAAGATTTTTGAACATATTATTGTAAATTTGAAAAGCTGAGCCGACTATCCCTCCGGCTTTACATTCGAATAAGCAAATAGTAAAATAAGTTATAGTACAATAATATAAATAACCTGATTTAATTAATCTAAATAAATTTATTTTATGGGTAAATATGAAAAAAACAAAAATTCCATTCGCTAATTATTTTTATAACAAGCTGATGCTTTTAAACACAGGAATCATTTGTGTTGTAACTCTTCTGTTCGGGGTTATAGCATCTAAAAACGCCATAAACTATGAGCGTGTCATGATGCTTAGGTCATACGACGATGCACTTAATCAGCTGCATGCAAACTATATTACCAAACAGGATAACTTCTCTAATCTAATGCTTACTTTTTATGAAAATGGTGATAACTTTCAGGCTATCAGCACTCTATTAGATAGCGATTCTGCTGATCTTTCGTCCATTGACGCCTTTGAGTTGCAAAGAATAACTGTTCTTTTCAATGCTCTTTGCAATAAGGATCCCGATATTCTTTCAGTATTCGTATATAAGACCAAAACCGAAACATTATATTCTTACAGTCCAGCCTCCAGGGTTGTGAAAAAACTAAGTTCAGATTCACCTATTTATGACCAGTTGAAAAACAGAAATTTCTCCAGATCAATTCATCCAGCAATGAACATAAGCAGCTCAGAATCTGATACACCTATTCTTACCTATGGGATCGGCGGGAATCTAAGCTCGGCCTCGGCCAGCATTCAAAGAAAACCTGGAAATATAATGGTTGCGTACAGTTTTAGTGGGCTGCAACGCGCTCTACAAAATAAAAACTTTCGCTTTCCTGGAAGGTTCTACATACTCACATTAGACGGAAAAGTAATATTTGATTCGGAAAAACAGATTGTCAGCTCTACCCAAGGGACTCAGTTTCCTTATGTGGAACAACTAATTAACAAGCAAAATGTTATAACCATTGACGGTACAGAGTACTTCTCATCATCAATTATCGATGAAAAATACAAATACATATCCACTTACATTGTTCCAAAAGCAGATGTAGCCCCATTTGGTTTGCCTGGAAGTAGAATTTTAATGCACGCTTGTAGAAGCTGTCTTCATCAAGTACAGAATTGATGGTATGGTTGGTTACATGCGCTTCCATTAACGGGCTTACATACTCGGTATCAATACCATATAAGAATGATAGGGTTGATACCTGAAGTGCGGTCAAGCTATCCCAGTCTGAGAATAGTGTAAAGCCATACACTTTCTCACCAGCTTCATTTACAGGATATATATCCTGCATTTGCTTTGTTACTGTCAAGTAGTCTTCCAGGGTATTGATTTCTGGCATGCCTACCTGTTTATACTGGTCCCACATCAACATTGGCTTCCAGTTGGTGTCTTTTGTAGCACCAAGTGGTCCAACTGCTGTCGGGATTATATACATATTACCCGAACCGCTGCTAAGTTCATTACGGCTGTATTTAACAGCATACTTCATCATATCGTTATCAAATATGTTAGGCATTATGTCTTTGTATTCTTCCAAATTTAGCAACATTTTTGCGTCTACAGCAGCAATTCCTTGTTTATGCTCTTTGAATCCGACGATATCGGTCAGATCACCACTGGCCATCATTGCCTGAAGTTTTTGCTCAACGGCATCACCAGTAGGAGCAAATTCAATTTGAATCTTAAGCTCATCTTTCATTATTTCAGCCATCCAGTCTTCTTCGAGACCAAAATTAGAGCTTACAGACTGCATAATAAAAGCTGTCAATGTAACTAATTCCTTTTGTTTTTCAGGTTCGGCTGTGCTTGTACCAGTTGTTGGAGCAGTTATGGGCTTCGCTGGTGTTTGAGTTGTGTTTGCGCAACCAGTGAAGCTAACAGCCAAAATCAGAACTGCCAACAACATTGTCAGAATACTTTTCGTTCTTTTTTGCATTTAGACTACCTCCTAATAAAAAATTCCATATAACATAAACCGGCGTTCCGGTATATGACAAATTTATAGGCTTGGGTTCATAACTTGCATATCTTTTATCCTTTTACTGCACCAATCATAATACCCTTTAGAAAATACTTTTGGAAGAAGGGATATACAAATAGAATGGGCAGTATTGTCAGCATAGTAATAGTGAAACGTACCGACGTTGGAGTTAGTAATGTTGCAGGATCAATATTTGCAGCAGCTTCGGGATTTGTTTTCAATACCTCGGCAAGCGCTGAAGCTTCTCTTAAATACAAGTAAAGTGTATACTGCAGTGTGAACAGGCGAGTTCTGCTTGTATATAACACTGTATCCATAAAAGAGTTCCACTGACCTACGGCAGCAAAAACAGCAATTGTGGCTATAATGGGCTTAATCAGTGGGAATATAATTTGGGTATATCTGCGTAAATAACCCGCTCCATCAATTTCTGCCGATTCTTCCAGCGATGGAGGAATGGATTCTATATAGGTTTTACATAAAATCAAATTAAAAGGTGATACCAATGCTGGTAGAATGTATACTAGATAATTGTTTATGAGACCTAGGTTTTTATAAGTAACATATACAGGAATAATACCTGCGCTAAAATACATGGTTGCAACAATAAAACGGTACCAGAACTTCCTACCCCAGAATTCAAGCTTACTCAATGTATACCCTGGGAACGAAGCAGAAATTATTGAAATTAAAGTTCCCAATACTGTTCGGGTCAAAGAGATCCATGCTGCTTGTGGTAAATTCTTTATTTTAAAGGCGCTTAAATAGTTCTCAATATGAATCCCTCTCGGATATAGCATAATCCTCCCCATTGAAACTAATGAGTTGTCACTGATTGAGTTAATCAGGATATAGTAAAAGGGGAAAATGCATATAATTGTAAAAAGCCCGAAAAATGTATAGTTTATTATGTTGAATATAGCACTCCCTACAGTTAGTTTTCTCCTCATTATTGTCCCCCCTAAAATATACTATCGCCACGAACCAACTTAGAAAACCAGTTAGCAGTAAACAACAATATAAGGCTTATAATAGATTTTGTCATTCCTACGGCAGTTGCATATGAAATATTGTTGCCTTGAATACCTTGGTTGTACACATAAAGGTCAAGAACCTCAATATATTCCTTGTTCATAGCAGTCTGGAAAATGTAGTACTGCTCCATACCGTTATTTAATAAATTCCCTATGGAAAGCATGAGCAAAACAAAGAATGTGGGCAATAAGCCAGGTACTGTAATGTAAAGCATTTTGGAAAAACGTCCAGCTCCATCAATTTCTGCTGCTTCATATAACTCTGTATCAATAGAAGTTAGTGCAGATATATATAGAATCGCATTCCAACCAAGGTTTTTCCATTGCCCGTAAGCCCATTGAGTAATCCATACATTCTTACTTGTTCCAAGAAAGGCAATGGGTGTTTCGATTAGCCCAAATTTTAGCAGCACATTGTTAACTAAACCATCATTTATAGAAAACAGTGACCATACAACTGAATACACTAAAACCCAGCTTATAAAGTGTGGTATTGTTGTTAAAGTTTGAACTGCCTTACGATATCTTTTTGAACTGATTTCACCAAGAAAGATGGCAAATATCATGGGAAGTATCGATGTTGCCATTCCCAAAAAGCTCATAACCAACGTATTTCTCAATACTCTAACTATGTCATCCCGTAATATTGGATTACTAAAAGGTACTAGAAAATATTTCAAACCTACAAAATTAGTATCCAACAGTTTATGTCCTGCTTTATAATCAAAAAAAGCAAAGCTCCATCCAAACAAGGGTACATAGGAAAAAATAAAAGTAGCGATTAAAAAGGGCAGGGTCATCAAAAAAAGTTTTTTACCACCTATTTCTTTTGCTGTAGAATGCTTTTTCTTTTTATTTATGTTTTTTGGAAAGACCATTCCGATGAATCCTCCTTAATTCTAGAAATAACTCGCTCATTAAACTACATCAACACACTGTCTATGGTTTCAAAGACCTATAGTATTATAAAGAATAAAATCTATAGTTTGATAATTATAAACTAAAACACCAATCTGTCACAATTGTTCTCCTGTAACTTTAAGAGTTCATGAGGATTGTTTTCTGTTTTGAACACATATTAGAAACACATAATATAGTTCATTTAGCATATCTTACAATTTAAAGTATATCTTGCTTATGTTTTTTAGTAAATTGCACTAATTATATAAATTGATACAAATTATGAACAAAATATTAACAGGCCTTCAACAAAAACATATTGATTTTCTTTATTTACTTTATTTTTTAAAACTACCAAACTTGGCTAATCTACAATCATTTATTTGTTGCAATTAGTATCATAATTATGATACTAATTGCCTGCGAGAATACTGATTTGTTGCGTATTTTCTATCTTTTACATGACATTTTTTCGACAAATTTAACAATATCCCTAGCTTCCGTCTCATTCTCAGCATCATTAACAATCAAATGGAGGCCCTTTGGTGATAGCTCTTCAAGCAGTATCTTCAATTCATGTTTTTTAGGAAATAGTATAAGGCCCTTACCAGCTTCTTGGATTCGCTTTAATACCGGGATAAAATCTGACGTCGGTGGCTGACCTGCTACAGGAGTCCATTGAATCATGTTGAGTTTCTCTAGAGATAATATCATATCTAAATGACGGATTTGTTCTTGACCATCAAGATGATAAATTGAATGATCCAACCATTGTGTTGCTCTCTCAAGCTCTATCATTGCGAACTCTTCAAACATGTCAGGTGATATCATCACAGAAAAATCCACCTGTAAGTGCTGGTGTTTTCCAGGTGACCATGTATTCATCCACCCATGGGCGCTTCCTCCCTCGTTATTTTCACGAATAATATCAAATATTTCTTCGCTGGATTGAATGTATCCATCATATATTGCCTCAATACACTGTTTCACCCAGTCGGGATTGTCAATTAAATCAAATAATAGATCGCTAGATCCTCTTAAATGCTCAAGAGCATCAATAATTCCACAGTTGTCCGGCACTGAAACAAAATACTTGCCCATTCCTTCCTTGGAAAGATATCTCATGCATTCCTTTTCTACCTTGAGAATACTATCGTCTCCAATGTATTCGGGTATTTCTCCATCCTCCATAGAAGCTTCGTACCAAACTGTATCTTTTGAGAAACTAAATTTTGCATTCTTAAAATATTTAGCGTGTCCTGCTGTACCAAAATTTGTCCAGAGGACAGGATGTGCCTCACCCCCGAAATATGTGTTTTCAAAGCGGTGCATTTGCCTTTTATGTACCCATTCGCCATCAGTAAAATAGTGGAATAGATCCTCGGGGCTTTCGGGCATTTTCTCGCGCACGTAGTTATGACTATCCTTTAAAGCTGTAACAGATATACATGCCCTGTCAATGATTTCGTTATTCCATAGAGCTTCAAGACGTTGCTTTGATTTATCCCAATCATCCTTAAATAACATGTTTACCTCCATTTTTATAATCATTGAAAATACAAAAGGATATTCAGAGTTTTTGTTCATATCCATACACAAAACAGTTGATTGATCATTCTTACAAATTCTATTATATATCTTACGGATTATTTATAACAATTGAACAAATTATAAGATTTTGAACAAACATAGAATACATTCTATCAATTACCATATACATTCATAAATTTGTTTGACAGGTTTCTTTCACACATGATAGAATGCAAAATAATCATTGCCGCAACACTCTCGAAATCTTAATTTGACTGTTGATAGGAAAGGTGGATGCAGAATTGGTTACTAATAATAAAAACACATCCTTCGAAAATGACTATTTAAAGCTCTGGTATCGACAGCCTGCTTCTCGATGGCAGGAAGCTATGCCCCTTGGAAATGGTAGAATGGGTGCAATGATAACTGGTGATCCCGTTAAAGAAATTATTGACTTAACCGAGATTACCTGTTTCTCAGGAGAAATACATAATAATGACACATACAAGGAATCTCACTATTATTTCTATAAAGCCAGAGAAGCACTTATTAATAAAGACTATCCTCTGTCTCAGAAGTACCTACAGCAATATATTGGGGAGCGGCAAAATTATGGAACCCATCTTCCCCTAGGTCATTTGGTTATCACTACAGAGCATAAAGATATGAATGTTAGTAATTATATCCGCAGCCTCAATTTGAATACAGCTGTGTCAGAAGTATCTTACAATATTAATAGCCATTCTTTTTATTCTCGTACTGCATTTATCTCTAATCCACAACAGATTATGATAATTAAATTCGAAGCCGAAGATGGTTGTTTGAATCTTGCTCTTTCCCTTGATGGAGGCAATAACCCGTATCAGGTTTGTGTTGACGAAACTGGTTATTTTCTTACAGGAAATGCTTTTGAAAGTAAGCATAGTGATGGAAAAACCGGTGTTTCTTTTGCAGCAGAACTACATGTTGAATCAACTGGCGGCTCAGTTTACACAGAAAATAAACAGATTTATATTGCAGATGCAAAAAGTGCCATCGTGTATATTGCCATTGAGACCGATTTCAAAGGATTAAAGCCTATTAAACTATGTAGGCAAAGGATTCAAAAAGCACTATCTTATTCATTTGATGAACTTTTACAAAATCATATTAATGATTATCAGGAACTGTTTAATAGAGTTAATTTTTATTTGGGCGAATCAGAAGGCTTACCAACCGACGTGCTTGTTAAACAAGTACAGGAAGGCAGTGTTAGTCCCTATTTAACCTCACTAATGTTTCAGTACGGACGATACCTTCTGATATCATCATCCCGGCATAATTCCCCATTGCCAACTCAGCTTCAGGGAGTATGGAATGACTCTGTTGCTTGCAATATAGGCTGGACATGTGATATGCACCTGGATATCAATACCCAGATGAATTATTGGCCGGTTGAAACAACTAATCTATCAGAATGTCATGTACCATTGTTTCAGTGGATAGAAAATTCCCTTGTACCATCAGGCAGGAAGACCGCCCGCTTATTCTACAATCTAAACGGATGGGTTGCTGAGCTGGTTTCCAACGCTTGGGGCTATACAAACCCTTATTGGCACATCAACCTTAGCCCTTGCCCAACTGGCGGCGCATGGATTGCAACTCATCTATGGGAACATTATCTTTTTACACAGGACAAGGACTTTCTACAAGAACATGTCCTTCCTGTTATTGAAGAAGCTGCAATCTTTTTTATGGGATATTTGTTTGAGGATCCTGAAACAGGACACCTTACCTCCGGACCTTCGATATCTCCAGAAAATCATTTTTTGGTTGATGGAAAACCATATAGTGCTTCCATTGGACCAGTGTATGAAATCGTAGTAATTCGTGAAATTTTTGATATATACCTAAAATCATGTGAAATATTAGGTATTTCAGGAGACTTCTTCGAAAATGTAAAAGACGCAAAAAATGCATTACCACCCTTTAAGATCAGTGAAAATGGTGAGTTAATGGAATGGAGCCACAACTATAAAGCCTCAGATCCCCAGCATAGACATACCAGCCACCTGCTTGCACTGTTTCCATTCTCCCAAATTACACCCGAACACACCCCCGATCTTGCTCGGGCAGCCAGAGTCACAATTGAAAAACGGATGACACCTGAAGAAATCTGGGAAGATACTGGCTGGGCACGTTCTATGTTGATGCTGTATTCAGCAAGGCTAAAGGACGGTAGGGCAGCATTTGATCATATACTAAATATGCAGCAAAAGCTCACCAATCCCAACCTTATGGTGAAGCATCCACCAACCCGGGGGGCCCCATCATTTGCGGATGTATATGAGTTGGATGGTAATACTGGTTTGACTGCATGTATTGCTGAGCTATTACTGCAGAGCCATAATGATGAAATTGAACTTCTTCCTGCGCTTCCAGATTCCTGGGAAACTGGTTCTATCAGTGGTCTGTGCGCCCGTGGAGGATTCGTTATTAATATGGAGTGGAAAGACCTTTCTCTAATTAAGGTTCAGGTGTATTCCTTAAGTGACAACATATGCAAAATTCGTTATGGTGATAGAGCAATTAAGCTTGTTACCGAAACAAAGCACACCTATTGCTACGATGGAAACTTAGAACCATGGTGACATCAGATTTTGTATCTGATCATCAGGCGTATTCTTCTACAATAACTGTATTGGACAGTTAAATTACAAACAGAGATAAAAAAACGGCATAGCCTTGAAATCAGCTATGCCAATTTTTTTGATAATCCCTATTTGAAAGGAGCATTACTACTCCATTTCTTTTTTAAGCATATCAATAAATTCAGTAACACCAATGCTACCCTTGTCTCCTTCATCCCTCTTACGAACTGAAACTTCTCTACTCTCCAATTCTTTTTGACCGACAATGAGCATATATGGTATTTTCTCCAATTGAGCTTCACGTATTTTGTAACCTACTTTTTCACTCCTTGTATCAACTTCACAACGGAAACCATGTTTCTTAAACTCATCCATGATCTCTGTAGCGTAATCAATAAACCTATCAGAAATAGGTAATATTTTTATCTGTACAGGAGCTAGCCACAATGGGAACTTACCTGCAAAGTGTTCTATTAGGATTCCAATAAATCTTTCTATCGAACCAAGCACAACCCTATGGATCATAATTGGTCTATGCTTCTCTCCATCCGCCCCTATATATTCTGATTCAAATCTCAAAGGTAATTGGAAATCCAACTGGATGGTTCCACACTGCCATGTTCTACCCATAGAATCTTCTAAATGAAAGTCAATCTTAGGTCCATAAAACGCACCATCGCCTTCATTTATTACATAATCTATTCCGCATGAATCAAGTGCTTTTTTTAATGCATCTGTTGCCAGCTCCCAATCTTCTTCACTGCCCATACTATCTTCTGGACGTGTGGATAGCTCTATATGATATTTAAACCCAAACTTGCTATACACCTCATCAATCAAACTGATTACATTCATAATCTCGTCCGATATCTGCTCTTGAGTCATAAAAATATGAGCATCGTCCTGGGTGAAACTACGAACACGCATTAAACCATGCAACACCCCTGATTTTTCATGTCTGTGAACTAATCCAAGCTCGGCCATCCTAATGGGTAATTCACGGTATGAATGTGGTTGCATATTATAAACTAACATTGCTCCCGGACAGTTCATGGGTTTAATGGCAAAGTCCATTTCATCTATTACAGTTGTATACATGTTTTCGCGGTAGTGATCCCAATGCCCAGATGTCTCCCATAGTTCTCGGTTCAGCATGATTGGAGTAGATATCTCTTCATATCCTTCTCTCACATGAAGTTTTCTCCAATAATCAATCAATAGATTTTTTAGAATCATTCCTTTAGGCAGGAAAAACGGGAAACCAGGTCCTTCATCCATCATGGTAAATAAACCGAGTTCCTTGCCTAATCTTCTATGATCTCTTTGCTTTATTTCTTCTCTCCACTGGAGGTATTCTTCAAGTTGCTTATGGGTAGGAAAAGCTACGCCATAAATTCTTGTCAGCATTTTATTTTTCTCGCTGCCTCTCCAGTAAGCTCCTGCAATTGATGTTAAGCTAAAGGCTTTAATTAAATTTGTATTTGTTACATGAGGGCCTGCACACATTTCTAAATATTCGCCCTGCTCATAGAAACCTAAGACTTCTTCGTCTGGCAAATCATGTATCAACTCTAGTTTATAGGGTTCTTCCTTGTCTGCCATCAGTTTTATAGCTTCTTCTCTGCTCATTTCAAAGTGTTTTAATTGCAGGTTTTCCTTAACAATTTTCTTCATCTCTTTTTCTACTTCTTCAAGATGTTCTGCAGTAAATTCAAAGTCAAAGTCAAAATCATAGTAAAAGCCATCCTTAATGGCAGGTCCAATAGCACATTTTGCATTTGGGTACAGGCGTTTTACAGCTTGAGCTAAAATATGCGAAGCTGTGTGCCAAAAGGCTTTTTTCCCTTCTTCTTCTTCAAATTTATAGTCTTTTACAGTTCCGTCCTTCATACTAACTTTCATATTCATATCTCCTTTCATATTCACCGCAAACAAAACTTCATGCCAACTTGTATAAACACTTACTCAACAATATAATCCGCTTGTGGCTAGCACATCTATTAATAAAATTGAAAAGCACCCTAAAATAATGGGTCTATCCCATCATTTAAGGGTGCATATACAACTGCACGGTTCCACCTTAACTTTTAACTTTCAGATTCTAACAAATCCTATCCTTTAACGCAGGCACACGGCAATGCTTACTAACTTCGGCATTACAGCTCCAGAGTGGTTTTCGTTTATTCTCCTGCATAAAAACTTACACCAAATACTGTTTTTTTCTCTGACTGATTCAAATAAACTACTGTTTCCTTCATCGCTTTTCCATATAATATTAATGATTATTATATCAAAACACATTACAATGTCAATAATTTGAGATGATATGTGCGTTAAATCTGATCGATATTTGATAATGTCTCCCTATAAAATATCTTGTGTCACAGAAGGGAGTATATGTGTACTTACTATTCAGGTTCCTATTTATCGCTTTATTATATAACCATTACATTCAAGAACGTTTATTGCACTTTCAAAATTTTCTTCTTTAGTTAAAATATAATCTGTATTATATGTTGACACTGCAAATATCCCAATCCCACCTTCTGCTAATAGTGTAGATATTTTTGCTAAAATGCCTACAAGGGAAAAGTCTAATCCAATAATCAAACATTAATTATGTCCACTACTTCGAAGAAATTGTGTGATTTGCTCGTAATAAAACTTATAAACTCTTCTACATTAGCAGACAATAAATCATTCTTTTGTAAAACAGTTATTTTCTCATTCCAAATAATAATAAATAAATCCTCTGTGATGAATATGTTTTCTATATCACTATAGTTAATTGTAACATTTCCTACCAACTGCACATTATCATCAGTAAAGGTAACTGTACCCATAGGCATTTTTTCATATTCACTAAATAGCTTAATAGCAGCTTTATCAAATGGTGTTACCTTCGCCTTTTTCGTGTTTCTTCCGCGCCCAAAATATAGTATTCCTATACCAATGCCAAAAGCCCCTGCAAATAATGGTACTAACATTTCCTTAGGCTCCATTAGAGAAGGAATAAACATAAACAGACCCATAATCATTAAAATAATTCCATATATTCTATACCTAGTACGACGCTTTTTCAGCACTTCTTCAGAGACTTTTCCCTTGGAGTTCATTTTATCTACAAATGTCCACATCCCGGGATGTTCTTTTCTTGAAACTAATTCTGTTCTCTTTTCTAATGCCTTACTTACTTGTGGTTTAAACGATACATCGTTATACTTGGTTAATTCGAAAACAAACTCCATATATTCCACCCTCAAACTAAAAATATCTCTGCAAATTTTTTTACTACATAGGAGCAAATTTTTATTTGTATTAATATTTTACCATTTTTATACTAAATCACAAGTGAAGTAGGAAAAATCACCCTAAAGGCTATATAATTAAGGGGCAGATACTGCTTGTGACATTTCACGCTCTACAGTTCTGCCCCCTATTCATACTTTTGCACTATTTCCATACATTTAGAGATAATCAATTCTTAACAACTGCTTTTCTCACAAGCATCCAGCTCAGCACCATAAATATTCCAAATAGAATAAAACAAGATAACATACACATAAAAGGATTTATTAATAATGCTCCAGAAATTTTAGCAACCCCTGTGAATAATACTCCTTTAAATAGCAAAGTATCAACTACAGGTAGAATAACAAACAAGAGGGCGGGAACCCCGATTGACACTATTATCTTTTGAGTCTTATTCATTCGATAGTAAAGCGTGGTTATCAAATAGCCAACAGCTGTTAATGAAATATACATAAAGTAACATAATAGAAACGATATAATAAAGCCCCCTATACTGTCTATTCTTATATCGTACAGCATTTCCAGCATTCCTGCACTGTAGATACCATCGTTTACGACAGAAATGCTTTTGCTTATCAATGAAAGAACAGTGTCGATCAATGCCATAACACTGGAGATTACAAGTGTACTAGCAATCTGACTGATAAACATAGTCTTCCTCGAGATTCCATTTTGCATAAACATCTTGAAAACATCGGTGAAGGAATTTAAACCCAAAACAAACAGAAAGATTGCGGATGCAAGTTCCAATCCCTGAATACTCCCCTGTATTTGGACATTACCCTTCATTAATGGTTCGATATTGCATAATAGACAGGTCTTCAACAGGCGGCTTTTTTAAGGAATAATAACCAAGAGGTTTTTTTGTAGTTTTACTTATATCCTCAACTTGCTATTTATGCATAATGTGCTTAAATATTAATTCCCCGGCTTCTTTTGCAGAAATATCGCTTACATCAATTTTATATGTATCCATTTTAAAGTAATTCTTTATTCTTGATACGCTTCTATTAATAACATCTTCAGTCCTTATTCCCATTTTTATATCCTTTGTAATTCGTGAAATTAATGCTTGTTCTGTACATATTAGAGAAAACTTATATAATTTACAATCATGTTTTTCTAACCTAGACAGCACATCATCAATAATACTTTGCTCATGCATTACCCAACAAAAAACAATATTTTCATATACTGAGCATGAAATAAAATTATTTAAGAGATAACTAATATTATCAATTACCATATTTTTGGTTTCATCATTAACGATAAAAGGAGACATGTCCCAACACCAATCACCATCCAGAAAAACACAGTTTGGCAAAAGTTTTTGCAATTCTCTGCTTGTTGCTGTTTTCCCTACACCCATAGTTCCATTTATGAAAATTAGATTTTTCATTTTCACTCCCCAATCTCAAAGGTTTAAATGTTCCCTAAACTAATGGCGGCTAAATGGCATGAAGTAACCACAACTTTCATGATGTTTATTAGCTTTATATTCTCTTAAACTTTTCTCCAAACTTTTCAACAAGAAATTCCTTGAACACACTAATATTATCTAAGTCTTTTTTTCTTACAAATGATGCTTGGTTTACTGTTAAATAAAAAATAAAATAATCTTTGCTTTCCAGTAAGGCATAAAATTGACTATACTTTAATTCACCTGTTGACTTAAGTTCTTCATTCTCAAAAACTATTCTGTCTTCATAAAATTTTAAAGTATTAATGCTATCAAATGCTCCTGTTTTATCAGTCTTTATTCGTTGTACATTTCTCCGTTCAACTTTAAATACTACAACAGCAACTGCTAATGTAAACAATGCAATCCAACTTATTATGAATTTTGCTAAATTGATATTTGCGCTTTCAAAGCTAATCATTAGGCTTGCAAGCAAAGAGATTAACGCCAACAAAGGAATAGTTAACTTTCTTCTTTTGAAGGTTGCTATGTATAAAAATTTTCTATAGTCTTCCTTTGACATAGTCGTATTAATCACGATTTTGGGTTCTTCCACATCATTCACTCCTTAACAAGCTATTAATAATGAAGTTTAATGGCCGGGCAAATAAACCTGCCCCTGTTTACTACTGTGATTATTATATCAATAACTACACAATATAGTCCCTATTAATTTGAAATATGGCCGCATATTAAGAATTATACGTCGTAATTTGATAAAATCTCTTTATTAACGTATATGTTTTATTAATGTTATTACTCTATCAATACCTTTTTTCAAGAATGTTCTTTTGTCTAGTAAAAGAGTTACTCCACTTCTTTTTGCAATTTCTTTAACGACATAGTCAATATTTCTATTATCTGTTATGATTTTTTCTTCGGTAATTTCAGTATCAAAAACTTTAATACAACTATCAATTTGAGATTTAGCCCAAGTTTCACCTCGTTCAAGCCGTTTATTCAATCGTTTTAATATGGTTTCTTTATTAGCATACAAAATATAATGCTTTAGAATTATTCCGTCATCTGAAATATTCTGAGCAAAATAAAAGAGCCACATTTCTGCAGCTCTACTATTTGAAAATTTATGTCTATTGTGTAGTTACAAATAAG
>JAAYPS010000163.1 GCA_012519655.1 Clostridiaceae bacterium
TATATAGTATGACGTAATATATCTACAAGACATTTGCTATGTAGAATAATAGTTACCGTATAATATGAAATACTAATGCTCATACATAACAACATATTTACACTAATAACTGCAAGTACATATTATGGCAAAAACCCCTGTGGCAGTTGTACTTGTACAAAACCTTCTTATATATTATTATCAATATATGTGGTCAACTGATTATTTCAAAAAGTATTTAAACTTTGGATAAAATTACAGAAGTATTCCCTACAGGGTTGTAGCAGAATTATTTTAATGGAGAGAGAACATGTTATTCGACAATAAGCACGCCATTTCACCATCGTATAATATAGGAGACAATGTCTACTATATCCTTCAACAGAATATTGTTAATCTTAAATTAAAACCCGGCGAACTACTGAATGTCAAAAATATATCAGATTTATTAAATGTAAGTCGTACACCTGTACGTGATGCACTTATTAAGCTTGGTAAAGATGGACTAGTGGACGTAATTCCACAAAAAGGAACCCGTGTTTCAAAAATCGATATTCGCCGTGTTGAGGAAGAGCTTTTCTTGCGACAGAGTTTAGAAGCTAGGGCTGTTACTGTCTTTATGCAGACGTATAATGAAAGCCATATTAATAGGCTGATGGAATATATCAATCAGCAGGAAGAATCACTAATAACGCAAGATTATACTTCCTGTCTGCAATATGATGATGCATTTCACCAAGTGTTTTTTGAAGCAATCGACAAAAATATGTGCTGGGAGACCATTGTAAATACATCAGGCCATTATCGAAGAGTACGATTGATGAGCATCTGGGATCACGATATTTTTGCAGGTGTAATCGAACAACACAGAAACATGGTTGAGAACATCATCTCAAAGAATATACAAAATGTACAAAAACTCTTTTTAGAACATTCGTCTAAGCTTGTTAAGGAAATAGAAATTTTGTCAGAAAAACACCCAGAGTATTTCAAGAAAAATAAGAAAGACAATTATTTACTCACAGATTTTTCATGGAAATAAGCTGAAATTATGTAATTCCTTATACTATTTATCACTGGATTTAAACTTCTTTATTTCGAACGTTTGTTTGACATTTGTATATGGCATGGTATAATTAGGTTAACAAAATATTATGGGGTATTGAAAATGAGGAAGAAAAATTCTGATAAACAGAAACAAATTTTAGATTTTGTTAACAGACAAGTACAAGAGAAAGGGTATCCCCCCTCAGTCCGTGAGATTTGCAAGGCTGTAGGGTTTAAGTCAACATCCACCGTGCATTCTTACTTAACAATTCTTGAAGAAAAAGGTTTAATAGTTAAAGAGCCAACCAAAACAAGGGCACTAAAAGTAGTCGATAAAAATAAGAAATCTCTGGAAGGGTATATTTCAGAACAGGAAATTGAGAATGTTCCAATTGTCGGCAAAGTCACTGCCGGTCAACCAATTTTAGCTGTTGAAAATATTGAAGATACTTTTCCTGTCCCCATAGAGTACCTTGAAAACTCCACCACATTCATATTAAGAATCAAAGGCAACAGCATGATTAATAAAGGTATTTTTGACGGAGATTTAGTTATAGTTAAACAGCAAAATACTGCAAAAAACGGTGATATAGTTGTAGCATTAATCGATGATGAAGCAACTGTTAAGACATTTTATAAAGAGAAAGACCATTTCCGTTTACAACCCGAAAATGATGATTACGAACCAATTATTGTAAAACACAATCTTTCCATATTAGGCAAAGTTGTTGCTTTATTCAGAAAGCTATAGCCAATAGTAGTATCCTTACATATTTTTATCTTTTACTACTTACTTGCAGCTTTAGTTTCTTTTGTAGCCTTTGCATTGTTTTCATGAGGCGACCATGTTTTTTCATGTGTGTTTTCATCCAGGTATTTTTCACCCTATGTTTAATATTATTTTTATATAAATGAAGCTTTCGTGAGTTTGCTTTGTATCAATGTATTATCTTCTTTCTTCTTGTCAATATATTCTTTCTTGTCAATGTATTGTATTCTTCTTTTTTGTCAATGCATTACCTTCATGTTGCCATGTTGAAAAATGTATCAGATAATTATACATGAATTATTTCTGAGTATGAATCAATTATTTCTACTCTACCATCACTATCTACATATTGAATGATGGCTGAGAGCATGCTGTCAGCATGAGAAACATCATTCGTTACACAAGCGAACCCCATATCGCATTGATTCCATTCATCTTGCTTAGCAATTTCCGCTGCCGACACATTAAGTTTTGACTTTATCTTGGCCAATAAACTTTTTATAACGCTCCTCTTATCTTTCAAACTTTGCATTCCACCTATATAAAGTGTTAAATTTAAAGTGCCAACGACCATACTTTATCCCTCCACTCTAAGGTCTACAACCAATCAAAAAATGCATAAGAATTACTTATGCATGATTTATTTCTATTTGATTCATTAACTTGTAACGAAAATGGATAGAATACATTAAAGTTATTACTCTATCTCTCCTATTAGCTTCAATTGGGAATTCAAAAGGTTAACTGCTTTAGCCTTATATACTGCTAAATCCTTCTTAACACGTTCAGCTTCAAACTGAATTTTGACGACTTCACGGTTGGCTTCTTCAATAATTTGTTTAGCATTAATTTGTGCTTCGGTAATTATGTTGCTGGCTTTCTTTTCTGCATTATCAACAATATCGGCACTGGACTGCTGCGCCAATATCAAACTTTTCTTGAGGGTCTCCTCCATTTTTTCATAATGCGATAACCTATCTTTAAGGTCCATAATTTGGTCGCTTGCTTTCATAAGCTCACGGATGTAGTCTGAGTAATCCTCAATGATTTTTTGAATGGTTTCATAAACCTGATTCTCATCCAGACCATTCATAAAAGCTTTTCGGAACACTATATTTGATAAGTCGTTAGGTGTAAAATTCATAAATATCCCTCTTGAAAAAACTAAATCCTATTAATAATAAGAATTAACACATGACGTAAAAACCCAAGCAATAAGTACGCCAGAATAGGAGAAAAATCTAACATTAAATTCTTCCCAATACTTGAGCGAGCAATTAGTTTTCGAATTGGCGACAAAATAGGTTCGGTTGCCATATTTACAAATACTATTAGCTTATTTTCCCTATTAATTGGAATCCACGATAATATAACACGTAAAAGTATCAATATTTCAATAATCCTAAAAAATACGTCTATTGCTGTGGTTAAAACTTGTGTCATTCTTCCCTCCGTTTATTTCATCCAGGTAAAAGCACCTTTCAAATGTAAATCTTCTTTGATATCACCTAATATATCAACACTATTAGGTGTTGCAAGGAATATGCCTGAAGAAATTTTTTGGATATTTCCATCGAGAGAATATACGGCACCGCTCAAAAAATCTACAATTCTTTGCGCTGTTTGCATTTCAATATCTTCTACATTCATAACTATTGAACGGTTAGATCTTAAATGATCACAAATTTCTTTTGTATCATTTATATTACGTGGCGTAACGATAACAACTTTTGTATTAGAGCTGTTATTTAGATTGAGAACTTTACCTTGATTTTTCTTACTGTATTTTCCGTAACCTTCTCTTTTACCTGCTTCATCGATGTCTTCATCTTCATAAAATTCATCTTCTTCAATTTCTTCTGTTTCCCATCCAACAAAATCAAGCATTTTGTTAAGTATGTTTGCCATATGTACCTTCCTCCCACTCATCATAAGTAAAAAATTAAAATGCACTATTTGCACGAATTTGGTTCTTAGCCGTACTTCCTTTCGCCAAAAATACTGCTGCCTATGCGTACAATATTTGCACCTTCCTCTATTGCGATTTCAAAGTCATGACTCATACCCATTGACAAATACCGCATATCAATATTATCAATATTTTCCTGGTCTATGTCAACAGAAATATTCTTTAACTGCTTAAAAACATAGCGTACATTCTCGGGATGTTCAGTATATGGAGCAATAGTCATAAGCCCTTTGACCTTTATGTTTGGATATTGTGATACTGCTTTTGCAAACTCATATACTTCATCCGGGGAAATACCAGCTTTTGTATTTTCACCAGATACATTCACCTGGATCAAACAATCAATAACTCTGTTGCAACTCTCTGCTCTTTTTTGTATTTCCTCTGCCAACTTCAGACGGTCAAGCGAATGAATCATATGTACTTTATCAATGATGTATTTCACTTTATTTGTCTGAAGACTACCAATTAGATGCCATTTGCACCTTTCACTAAGTATATCGTATTTTTGGATAAGTTCCTGAACCCTATTTTCACCAAAATTCATTATTTTTTCTTCAATAGCCACTTCTATAGCATCAACAGGAAAATTTTTTGAGACGGCAACTAGCATAATGTCTTCGACATTTTGACCGCTTCGTTTAGCGGCAGTAGCTATTCTATCTTTTATAGTATTCAAATTATCCTTAATTCTAATCCTATCGTCACTTGTAAACATTATTTGTCTATCACCTGTCCTTCTTCAATGTTTTGAGGGTTCACCACGTAAATATCAAATACCCGCACAGGATCTGTTTCATTATTATCGGGTACTTTATCAACTATTACAAAATTGTCCTGATTGGCTACAATCTTAACTCTTTTTATCACAACTCTGTTAAAACGGACTAAACAAATATCAGCCGTACCATCAAATGTATTAATATTAGTCAGACTCCTTTGTGGTATTTTCAGCCCTTCAATACTCTCAACAATCAGCTGTGCCTCGACGTTGTTCAAATGTACTGTTTTTTCTATAAAACGATTAAATGAAACAATGACTCTGCATTTATCTTGGTCTTGGAAATTTTCAATGGATTCAACTGTACAAGGAATTAACTCGTTAATACCTTCAATCTTAAGTGATAGGGAATCTCCAACTTTCAATTTTTTGCTATCCTTATTGTCAATCGCACAAACGTACCAACATTCCTGATTATTAACCAGTCTGGCAAAGTTCTGGTCTTTATTCACATCAAATGCTTCATCATAACCAACAATCCTGGTTTCATTCTGTTTATTTTCTTCTGCTGTAAGATCCTCAATTGTTAGCTCATTCATATTATTAAAGTTATATTTTTCATTTATTACGCTATTGTCCCAAACAACTATTCCTGAAAAATCAGATTGAACTGTTTGTGCATTTTCGCTAAGTGCTCTTTTCAATAGTTCTAACTTGTTCTTCTCATTTTCCAGGTAAAGCCTGTCCCCGCTGCTTTCGAATATTTCTCTGTTCCTTTGGTTAATTACTCTCTCTAAAGTAGCTTTTACGCTATCAAGTGCCGAAAAATTACTATTCATGGCTATATCAGTCAGTTTGTTTACTTCTTGCTGGATTATTGTATTAAACTCACTATTTCGCCCAAGGCTGTCGGGATTACTTTCTGCGAATTGTCTCAAAATATTTATCTCAAGACTTTCAATCTCTTCGAGGATTCTCTTACTGTCTTTATCAACTACCACAGCAAAATCAAAATTATTTGGGACTCTCTCACCATGTTGAACCTTTGGAATAACTATTCCTTCATATGGTGATTTAACTTGAGTCTCTTCTCTAATAAAGACTCCCTCTGATGGGATCTTTATTTCAAGGATTCCAGAGTGAATAATATCGGTTTCAATGTTTCCATGAAATATCCACTTCCATAATGCGGGCAAATAAATAATTGCAAAGATAATAAGGATCAGATGCATTGATCTGTTCTTGTTTCTTCGACTATGGGTTTTTCCACTATGTGATTTTTTAGTTTTGTTCCTTACTTTCCTCTTTTCTTTAGTGGTGCCCATTACTCTCCCCCATAAATGCCATATGTTATATTTAGAAAAACAAGGCATTATGTTTTATCCAATGTAGTAATTAATTATGTAATAATTAACTGTAAAAATTATGAGCAAATATTATAATTTTAGTAAGTCTTTGTTAAGTAACTCCTGCACTGCGCATAAAACACCAAGTTTTACATGCTCATACACAAGTCCACCTTGAAGATAAGCTATATATGGTGGGCGTATTGGTGCATCTGCCGACAATTCAATTGATGAGCCTTGAACGAATGCTCCAGCAGCCATAATCACTGGTGAATCGTAACCCGGCATTTCCCATGGCTCAGGTGTTACAAATGAATCCACCGGGGATCCCTTTTGAATACCCTGGCAAAATGCTATAACTGCATCAGGATTTCCAAATTTTACAGCTTGAATTATATCGCTTCTTTTTTCATCAAATCCTGGACAAGTCTCATAACCTAAACTTTCCATTAGAGCCGAGGCAAAGACAGCTCCCTTTAAGCTTTCGGCTACAATGTGTGGTGCAAGGAAAAATCCTTCAAACAAGGATCTGTTTTGACCTAATGTAGCACCAACTTCCTTTCCTAAACCTGGAACAGTCATCCTATACGATGCTTGATCAACCAGATTCTTTTTCCCGGCAACATACCCACCTGACAGAACAATTCCGCCTCCGGGGTTCTTAATTAAAGAGCCTGCCATAATATCTACACCAACATCGGTGGGTTCTTTATCCTCAACAAATTCACCGTAACAGTTATCAACCATTACTACACAATCAGGTTTTATGTTCTTAACAAAATTCACTGTTTTTTCAATAGTTGCAATAGTAGTAGGTTCTCTCCAAGAATACCCACGAGATCTTTGAATAAACACCATTTTTGTGTTTGGATTAATAGCCTTCTTTATACCATTAAAATCCATCTCGCCATTTTCAAGGAGTTCGACTTGCCGATATGTAACCCCATAGTCCTTTAAACTGCCCGTGCCACTTTCACCGCGAATTCCGATTACTTCGTCAAGAGTGTCATAAGGCTTTCCAGTGACAGATAATAGCTCATCTCCTGGGAGTAACACTCCATACAGACACAGCGCTAATGCGTGTGTTCCACATGTTATTTGATGCCTCACCAGTGCATCTTCTGCTCCAAATGCAGCTGCATATACGCTCTCTATAACTTCTCTGCCCCTGTCATTGTAACCATACCCAGTTGAGCCTGAAAAGTGAGAATCACTTACACGGTATTCCTGCATAGCTTTTATTACCTTGCTTTGGTTGTATGCAGATACTTGCTTTATATTATCAAAAACCAAGTGACATTTCTTTTCAACTTCTGAGGACAATTTCACCAGTTGCGAATCAATATTAAAATCCCTATGATATATTTCGGTATTTATCATCAGTAACTTTCCTCATTTCTAATACCATTTGTAATAATAATTTATTGAATGTGTTCTCGTACCAAATTATTGCTTCAATCATGAGGCTTTTCATTGGTATTTAGTTTGTTTAAATTATCTAAAGCCTTTTGGACCTGTTCCTTGGTAATTGTGTTGTTAAAATTGAACGAACAACTTAGAGATTTATTGTACATTTCTTTTGCTTCTTCTACTTTTCCTATATCCTCAAGATATAATGCATAATCATAATATGCTTCAGGAAAATGGGGTTCTTTTTTCATAAGCTTTTCAAATAAATTATCGGCTTTGTCCATTTCGCCTCTTAAGTGATATAGATGTGCAAGATTATCCTGGATAATAGCATTATCTGAATTGTATTCATAAGCTTCGAGATTCACTTTTAAAGCTTCATCTAAATCTCCTTTTTCAATTAAAAGGTAACCAAGACTCCCATATACTGCTGTGTTTTTATATTCTAATATAACCTCTTTAAGCATTTCAATGGCTTTGTCCAAGTCTCCCTTTCTCCAAACTACTAATGCTAAATTTGATTTTGCAAAGTTCTTCTCTTCACTGCTACTGCTTTTATCCATAGCCTTTGTAAGTACTTGTTCGGATTCGTCAAGCTTACCCGACTTTAGAAGAACAAATCCATAATTAACTAAAACATCGGCTTTTACTTTCTTTGCGTTTGCAGCTTTGGCAAACCATTTTATAGAATTGTCAAGATTTCCTTTTCCATATTCTAATTGGGCTTTTAATCGGTATATCAAATTTCTGTTTACGACAATAATCAACAACAAAAATGTAACAATACCAATAAGACCTACTATAGTATCGATCTTAAAAAGGATAATTATTACAATTATTGGTACAAGAGCATAGAATAACAACATCAATGGTTTTGTTTTCAATACATTCACCCTCTATTTTTCATTAAACTATGTTACCATTCATAATATAAGAGCCAGTTGTGAATCAGTTACACACAAAGACTGCACTCAAAAATGTAAGTAAATGGCGTTAATACAATAAACATGATAGCATTCAGTAGCCTATATATCAATGTCTCCAGGAAATACAATTGTACCCAAAGCATTGTTAAACATTGTTTCCATATTAATTTTATCTTTTAATATATGGCTTCTGTGAGGCAGCTCTATTTATTATTAGCTGTACAATATCAGTTCGAAAATCCAATTGCATACCACTATATGATGTATAGCGGTATGCAAAATATAAAAATCGCAAAATACAAATTGTAAAGATAGTTTTCTCTATACAGACAACATAGCTTCTAAGGACTTACGTGCTCTGTTAATAATGTCCTCATCAAGTTCTATCTGATATCTATCAAATTTCAGTGCATTATAAACGCTTTCTAACTTTGTTTTCTTCATGTTTGGACATATGAATTTTGGTGTCAAAAGATAGAAAGTTTTATGTGGGCTATCATTTTTAAGTTTATGCAAAATACCCATTTCTGTTGCAATAATGAATTTATCATGGGGATCGTTCTTTGCATACTCAATTATTTTAGATGTGCTACCAACAAAATCAGCCATATCAATAACCTCTTGCCTACACTCGGGATGAGCTAAAAGCAACGCATCGGGATGGGCTTGTTTTGCCTTCACTACATCATCTTTTACAACTCTATGATGGGTGATACAATATCCCTGCCATATGTGGAATGTTTTGTTTGGAAAATGCTTTGCTACATATCCTCCCAAATTAAGGTCAGGTGCAAATATTATCTCATCGTTTGGTATGGACTCAATAACCCTAATGGCATTTGAAGATGTACAGCATATGTCACATTCTGCTTTTACTTCAGCAGAAGTGTTTATATAGCATACCACTGCAGCATTGGGATGTTTTTTCTTTTCTTCTATTAATGCTTCGGCTGTAATCATATCAGCCATGGGACACCCTGCATCGATTTCAGGAAGCAGAACAGTCTTTTCAGGCGAGAGTATTTTCGCACTTTCAGCCATGAAGTGAACCCCACAAAAAACAACAACATCTGCATCTGTGGAAGCACAATATTGACTCAAGGTAAAAGAATCTCCCACAACGTCAGCTATATCCTGCACCTCATCAATTTGATAATTGTGAGCAACGATAACAGCATTCTTTTGTTGCTTCATCCTTTTGATTTCATCTATCATTTCTTTCATATTATTTTTCATTAAATCTGTCTCCTTTTGCTAACTCTATAGTGTAAAAAAACACTAACTGCCGCTTCATCTTAATTACATTATACTATAACATAGCATTATATCATACAGATTTCTTACTGCACATACTTTAAAATTTCTAAATTCTATGTTATATTAGATCGTTGTATTTAAATTTTAATATTCTAAGACGATTTTTGTTGTTTCCTGTCCTAGATTATTATAGAATAATGTCTATGATTGAGGAGTATTAATTTTTTTGACTTTTTGACTTATAATTAATAAAAATAGGAGTTTTGTCTTATGGAAGTATTGAAGCAACGCATATTGAAAGACGGGCATGTTCTTGAAGACAATATTTTAAAGGTTGACTCTTTTTTGAATCATCAAATAGATCCTCACCTTGCTTTTGATATAGGTAAAGAGTTTTACAACAGATTTAAAGACACAAAAGTTGATAAAATACTTACCATCGAAACTTCAGGTATAGCTTTTGCACTATGTGCAGGATATTTTTTTAATGTACCCATTATTTTCGCAAAAAAACATAACGGTGCTAATATGTCCACAGATGTTTATCAAAACAACGTTCATTCATATACAAAAAATATAGATTATACAATATCACTTTCCAAACAATTTCTTCATTCTGGGGATAATCTTCTTATTATTGATGATTTTTTAGCTAAAGGGCAAGCTGTCTTAGGATTGATGGATATTGCAAATCAAGCCAACGCAAATGTTTCTGGGGTTGGTATAGTAATAGAAAAAGCATTTCAGAGCGGAAGTGAAATTCTTAGAAACCTTGGGGTTCGTCTCGAATCCCTTGCTGTTATAGAATCCTTAAATAATAACAAAATAATTTTCAGGGAGGCATTTTAGAAATGAGAAAAAGAAGGATATTGTGTCTAGTAATTATAGCATGTAGTATCATAATGATGCTCTCAGGCTGTAATACTCAAAACGGAGGCAAGCAAGAAAAACTGAAGGTGGGATTCATTTATATCGGTACAGCAGGCGATGCTGGATATACTCAGGCCCACGATAAAGGCAGACTTTATGCCCAAGAAAAACTTGGTGATAAAGTTGAATTGATTTATCAGGAAAACGTTAGCGATACAGACGATTCATGTGTTCCAGTAATACATTCAATGATTGAGCAGGGATGCAAGGTCATCTTTACTAATTCATATGGTTATATGGATTACACATATGATATGGCCCAAGAGTATCCAGACGTTACTTTCTTGCATTGTTCAGGTAGTAAAAGCTCAGATAACATGCTCAATTATTTTGGCAGAATCTATCAAGCTCGCTATCTAGCTGGTATAGTTGCAGGAATGAAAACTGAAACTAATAAAATTGGTTATGTCGGCGCACATCCAATCCCAGAGGTAATTCGTGGCATCAATGCCTTCACTCTTGGAGTACGTTCTGTAAATCCAGATGCTGTTGTAGAAGTTGTATGGACATCCACCTGGTACGATCCTGCTTTAGAAAAATCCGCAGCAGTATCTCTTTTAGACAAAGATTGCGATGTAATTGCACAGCACCAAGATACAACAGGTCCTCAAACTGCAGCAGCAGAACGTGGAAAATGGTGTATTGGATATAACTTTGATACACGTGACGTTACACCTGATTCATATATGACAGCTCCTATATGGAATTGGGGTCCATATTATGCAGACCAAATTCAAAAGGTTCTTGACGGAACATGGAAGAGCGAAAATTATTGGGGCGGTATGGAAGATGATATAGTTCAACTTGCTCCTCTTACAAAGAATGCCCCCGAGGGAGCACAGGCAAAAGTTGACGAAATGAAAGAGAAAATAATTAGCGGCGAGTTCAAAATATTTGAAGGCCCAATAAAAGACCAAAACGGTGAAATCCGCGTACCTGCCGGAACAGTTATGACAGACGAGGAACTATTAGGTTTCAGCTGGTTCGTTGAAGGAGTTAACGGAGTTATCCCAGAAAACTAAAATAAGTCAAAAACAGGATTAAAGGTTTTCCTTTAATCCTGTACTTATTATTGTGCACCATTAACATAGTTTCAATAGATAAATATAAACTCCTGTTCTACTATCTGGAGTAATTAAGATGTATAGCATTAATATAATTGAGTTAATTATATAGAAAAGTCTTAGATTGAGATTTAAATTATGAATAGTAATTTGTAATAATAGATTTTATGGATAAACTAAAAATTTGATAAGTATTACTATTTAATTAGTATTTACTATTTGAAAAGGATACAATTATGAATAAAACTGTTTATGTTGATATGAAAAATATTTGCAAAACCTTTGGAGTAATCCGTGCAAATCATGACATTAACTTTTCTGTTTATAAAGGCGAAATACACGGATTGTTAGGTGAAAATGGAGCTGGTAAAAGCACTCTTGTTAATATGCTATCCGGCATTTATACACCTGACAGTGGAAGTATTTCGATTTATAATGAAAATGTAAATATACATTCCCCTAAACATGCTATTGAACTTGGAATAGGTATGATACACCAACATTTTAAGCTGATCGATGTATTAACTGCAGCTGAGAACATTATGTTAGGACAAAAAGACTCTTTTTTCTTATCCACTAAACATAAAATAAAATCAATTGAAAATGTAATGAAAAAATACGGAATGGAATTTGATCTTAACAAAAAAATTAGTGATATGTCGGTAAGTGAAAAACAAAATGTTGAGATAATGAAAGTTCTGTACCGAGGTTCAAAAATACTAATACTTGATGAGCCAACTGCTGTGTTGACACCTCAAGAGATAGATAAACTCTTTATAGTTCTTAGAAACCTTGCAAATTCAGGTTGTGCCATAATAATAATTACACACAAGCTCAATGAAATTATGTCTATAACCGATAGAGTTACTGTACTAAGGCAGGGCGAGACTATATCAACTCTTGAAACCAAAGAAACAAATATACGTCAATTAACAGAGCTTATGGTTGGTAAACCCGTTAGTCTTTCAATTGATAAGGTGAATGCTGAAAGAGGAAAGTTACTATTATCTGTTCAAAATCTTACTGCTTTAGGTGAGCATAATGTTCGCGTGCTCGATGATGTAAGTTTTGATTTATATGAAGGTGAAATTTTAGGTATAGCTGGCGTAGCCGGAAGTGGCCAGAAAGAGCTTTGTGAAACAATAGCCGGTCTTTATCCTGTTGAAAAAGGAGATATCTACTTCGAAGGAGAAAACATCGTAGAATTAAGCCCTAGAGAGATAATCGAACGTGGTGTCAGCATGAGCTATATCCCTGAGGATCGTCTTGGAATGGGGCTGGTTGCTTCTATGGATATGGTAGATAATATGCTGTTAAAAGATTACGTAAACCAGCCAGGTATTACTGTCAATAGAAAAGTTGCCCGCGACAAGGCTGAGCGTGTTAAAGAACGTCTCGATATTCAGGCGCCAAATGTCAATACACCCATTCGCAAGTTGTCGGGTGGAAATATTCAAAAGGTACTTTTAGGTCGTGAAATGGACGCTAGTCCCCATTTACTAATAACTGCATACCCTGTTAGAGGTCTTGATATAGGTGCTTCATATAATATTTACGACCTCCTGCAAGAGCAAAAGCAAAATAATGTGGGTATACTTTATATTGGTGAGGATTTAGATGTACTAATTGAACTTTGTAATAGAATTATGGTTTTATGTAACGGTAAGGTTACTGGTATTGCAGATAGTGAAAGCGTTACGAAGGAAGACCTTGGACTCATGATGGCAGGAGAATCTCTTTCTTCATTACAAAAGGAGGATGAGCAATGCAAATTATAAAGCGAGTAGGAGCTTCTAAAAAGCAAATTATTATAATACGTTTGATTGCCATCATGGTAGCATTAGTTGCTTCAGGCATTTTTATAGTTATGTTGGGATATAACCCTATTACAGTATATTCGAATATGATTTCAGGAGCACTGGGTTCTAAAATCCGATTAAGAGCAACTTTGTTAGAAATGATCCCTCTTACAATAACATCATTGGGCATTTTAGTAGCATTTAAGATGAAATTTGCAAATATCGGTGGTGAGGGACAAATTCTAATGGGTGCCTTTGGAGCAACATATGTTGCATTATTTATGGATTGGCTCCCAGAGTTCCTTGTTATCCCTGTAATGTTTCTGGTAGGATTTTTAGTTGGTGGTATATGGGCTGTAATTCCTGCAATATTTAAGGCCAGATTTGACGCTAATGAAACCATTATGACACTTATGCTTAACTACATTGCAATACAATGGATCACATATCTTCAGTATGGTCCATGGAGAGATCCTGAGTTAAAGGGGTTCGCAAAGATTGCAAATTTTCCTCAATATGCCCTCCTACCGAGAGTATTTGGAATTCATATTGGGTTGATTATTGCACCGGTTCTTGTGGTATTTATTGCTTGGTTTTTGAGAAGAACAAAAAGAGGCTTTGAAATCACTGTAGTTGGCGAGAGCTTAAGTACTGCTCGTTATGCAGGAATGGATATTTCTAGAATAATAATAACCACCATGTTGTTAAGTGGCGGTCTATGTGGAATTACAGGTGTTATCCAAGCTGCGGGAGTTAACAAAACTTTAACCATGAATGTATCAAGTGGCTATGGCTTTACCGCAATTATTACCACATATTTATCTGGCTTAAACGCAACTAAAGTCTTATTTGTTTCTTTCCTATTTGGTGTTTTACTTCAGGGTGGTTCATACATACAGTCTGCTCTTCAGATACCTCAATCTGCAGCAGACGTATTACAAGGTATGCTACTGCTTTGTGCACTTGGCAGTGAATTTTTTGTTCAGTACAAGGTTCGCTTTTCGAAAAAGAATTCAGTTTCATCGGAGGTTAAATAGTTATGATACCTTTTTTAAAAAATGCTCTAATATCTGGAACACCTTTGGTTTTTGCTGTATTAGGCACAATGTATAATGAGAAAGCTGGAAACCTAAACCTTGGAATTGAAGGATTGATGCTACTTGGAGCAGTTGCAGGCTTTCAGATGGCTATAATTACTGAGAATCCACTATTAGCACTTCTTTTTGCAATGATATTTGGTGCTTTGGGTGCATTAATATATGCTTTTCTAACTGTAACGTTAAGAGCAAATCAATCGGTTACAGGACTTGCACTTACAATATTTGGTACAGGGTTGTCACGGTTTTGGGGTAAACGCTTGATGGGTATGGTTTTATCAGAAACTTTTAGAAGTTATTTCCGTCCTATTTCGGTACCATTCCTTACAAAAATACCAATACTAGGCCCTATACTTTCAATTTTTGTTGAGCAGGATATATTTGTGTACTTAAGTTATTTGGCTGTAATTCTATCAGGCATATACCTTTATCATACTCGTTTTGGTCTCAATCTTAGAGCTGTTGGTGAAAATGCTGCTGCTGCTGATGCTTCGGGAATAAATGTAACTTTATATAAGTATATTCACATACTCATAGGCGGTGCACTATGCGGTTTAGGAGGAGCCTACCTTTCGCTTGTATATGTTCCTTCATGGCAAGACAATATAACATCGGGTCGTGGTTGGATAGCCATTGCACTTGTAATTTTTACTTCATGGAACCCTTACAGAGCCTTTTGGGGCGCAGCTCTTTTTGGTGGCCTGGACATAATAGGTTTCAGAATACAAACATTAAATCTACCTATTGCGATAAATCAGCAGTTCTTAAGAATGCTTCCATATATTGCAACTTTATTGGTGATCATTGTGGGTTCTATTAGAAAGACTTCAAATCATATGGCACCAAAAGACTTAGGTAATCCCTATTTAAGAGAAGAACGATAACCAACACAAGAACACAGAGGGACGGTTCTTTTGTGTCATTCGTAAGGAGAACACAGGGGGACGGTTCTTTTGTGTTATTCGTAAGAACATCATTACATATGGCTAAACACAGGGGGAAGATTCTTTTAACACAGGACAACACAAAAGAACCGTCAGACTGTGTGATTTTCACTCAGTTAATCCCTTTGTTTTCTTACCAGATTCACTATTTTATTTATACATGTGCCAGCAATATCTTTTTTTCTGCCATTATAAGAGGAA
>JAAYPS010000164.1 GCA_012519655.1 Clostridiaceae bacterium
AACCATTTAACTTGAACTTGATTTATGCTAAAATGTAACTCTATCAACCAACTACATTGAAGCAATCTGTAAGGAAATGGAGTGAAACTTATGCCCTTTGACGGAATTGTAGCAACAGCTGTTGCAAATGAACTAGATGATAAATTAAGTGGTGGGCGTATTTTTAAGATATATCAACCCGAAAGAGATACCCTTATTTTCCACATACGTGCAAATAATGAAAACCTTAAACTCCTGTTAAGCTGCAACGCAAATTCTGCAAGAATTCATTTAACAGAACTTGATTTAGATAATCCCTCATCCCCTCCTATGTTTTGTATGTTATTAAGAAAGCACTTAAATGGAGGAACTATTAATAAAGTTGAATGTGATGGTTTTGAAAGAATTATCAATCTATATGTAGAAAGCTCGGATGAACTAGGAGATAGAAGCATAAAAAAAGTTATTATAGAAACAATGGGACGCCATAGCAACATTATTCTGGTCAATAATAGTGGCAAAATTATTGATTCGATAAAACATGTTGACCAAGGTGTGAACAGAGTACGGGAAATAATGCCTGCAAGAGAATATATTCTACCACCTGCCCAAGATAAAACACCTATTACCCAATTAGATATTGATAGTTTTATTCTCTCTATTAAAAATCGTACTGGTTCTGTTTCTAAAGCTATATTAAGCGAAATCAAAGGTTTTAGTCCGGTATTGTGTAGAGAAGTATGTATTAGAGCAGGAGTTGACCCTGATAGTAATACAAGCAATATTGACTCTATTGGTTACTTGGCAATAGCACAAGTATTAAAAGATATGATTATTCACTTAAATAATAACGATTACTCACCTTGCATCGTAATTGACAATAACTCAAGAAAAGTAGTAGATTTTCATGCTTTCGAATTAACACAATATGTAAATTATGAGAAATACAACAACTTAAGTCATGCAATAGATAGTTTTTATAAGTTGAGCGCAAAAAGGCAACAGATTAAAACAAAAAGTAATGATTTAATTAAATTAGTAAAACAAAACATTGAAAGATGCGAGAGGAAAATTAGTATCCATGTGACAACACTAGAAGAAAACTCAAGTAATGACACACTAAGATTATATGGAGAATTAATAACTGCTAATATCTATGCTCTTAAAAAGGGTATGAAGCATTGTAAGCTTCAAAACTATTATGATACTGAAGAGAACTTTTTAACAATTGAGTTAGATGAAAATCTAACACCACAACAAAATGCCCAACGCTATTTTAAGAAATACAATAAAGGAAAAAATGCATACGCATATGCTCAAGAACAGCTAAATCTAACCAAAAAAGAGTTGGATTACTTGGAAAGTGTTTTATATAATCTTGATGAAGCCAATTCTCCTGAGAGTGTGGAGGAAATACGCGAAGAACTTAAAGAACAGGGTTATTTACGAAAGACTTACAAACGAAAGAAAAACACTGTAAAACTTACTCCCCTGTCTTTTACATCCTCAGAGGGATACCAAATATTGGTTGGTAGAAATAATGTACAAAATGATGAGCTGACAATGAAAATTGCTCACCCTAATGATATGTGGTTTCACACAAAAGATATTCCAGGTTCCCATGTTATTGTTCGCACGACAGGTGATATCTCCGAGAAATCACTTATAGAAGCGGCATCACTTGCTGCATGGTTTAGTAAAGCTCGTAATTCATCAAAAGTACAAGTTGATTATACAAGAGTAAAATATGTAAAAAAACCATCCGGAGCAAAGCCCGGGATGGTTATATATGTTAATCATAAAACAATTATAGTTGATCCTAAAAATCCTGAAACATTATAGAATTGAATTTGCTGTATGTGTTTTTGCTGTGATGGACGCTCTATTGTTATGTTAAAAAAAGTCTTTTATATACACGTTTTATATTATAATAGATCTTTTCTTTGTCGAGGGTTTTATACTCTCCTTTATCATAAAGAATTTTACCATCAACAAATACAGTCTCAACATCAGATGCTTGAGCAGAATACGACAAATTGGATACTAAATTGTGCTCAGGAAAATAATGAGGTTTTGATATATCTATTAGAACCATATCGGCATTAAAACCTTGCTTTATTTGTCCTACTGTATTAAACCCCAGCGCTCTTGCTCCATTGACTGTAGCCATTTTGAATGCTTCTTCTGCCTTTACTGCCAGAGGATCCATTGTTACACCTTTATGAATAAGGGCTGCCAAATTCATCTCCTCCCACATATTCAGGTTATTGTTGCTGGAGGCTCCATCTGTGCCTAACGCAACATTCAATCCTTTTTGCAATGCCTTAGGCACAGGAGCTATTCCACTTCCCAGTTTGAGATTACTTCCTGGGTTATGAACAAATGACACATTTTTCTCCTTCATTATATCCATATCCTCATCTGTTACATGAACACAATGTGCTGCTATGGTGGGCAGATCAAAAAGACCTATTGAATTAAGATGCTGCACGGGTGTCATCCCATACTGGCTGAGAGAATCATTGTGCTCTTTCATAGTTTCATCAATATGAACATGAATGTAAGCACCAAGCTTTTGTGCTGTATCACGTATTGCCCTTATATAATTGGGTGCACAAGTGTATATGGCATGGGGAGCAAAAGAAACCCTAATACGGTTATTATCAGCCCCGTTCCACTGTGTAAATGTATCAATAGCTTCTTTTATCCTATAATCATCACTGTAGTCATCAATATCCGAATCATTCGTAAGACCACGTGACAGTAATGCACGCATTCCCGATTCAGAAGTTGCATTAGCAATCTTGTCTACAAAATAATACATGTCACAAAAACATGTAGTTCCACCTGCTATCATCTCCAGCATTCCAAGTTGAGTGCCCCAATAAACATCATCATCATTGAGTTTATCCTCTATTTTGAAAATGTGATCAAATAGCCATGTTTGTAGATTTAGATCATCGGCATAACTTCGAAGTAATGTCATAGGAATATGTGTATGAGCATTTACAAATCCGGGAATCAATACTTTACCTGTACCATCTATTCTAATATCTGTTATTGACTCATTTATGTCGTCTGCTTTGCTTCCAACGTATGAAATCTTACTCCCATCGGTTTTTACAGTTGCGTTTTTTGTTATCTTTAGTTCGTCATCCCAAGTTATTACAGTTACATTTTCTATTGTGTATCCCACACTTATACCTCCTGGAAAAATACTGCTATTATAAAATATTTAATATATCCATACATCAACGTCTTTTGCGGTGTATCAGTAATTACAGTTAGCTGTGTAATATGGACATGCTTATTTAAACGAGTACCATATTATAACATTGAGCAATATATTACACAGCGAAGTTCAGAATATTTAACTTGTCAATATATTTTAATATCCTGTCATAATTTATATAAATTATATATCTTTCATATTATACATGTCAAAAGAATAGCATGAAAAAACCGGAGGTTTTATGCTCCGGCTTTTTTCTTAAATATATTTATTTAACATATTGGAAAGGTCATTCTTCGATTTAGCTCCTACAACGCTTTCAGCTATCTTCCCATCTTTGAATACAATGAGTGTAGGAATACTCATAATTCTATATTGTTGAGCTAATTCGCTTTGTTCATCAACATTAATCTTGGCAACTTTTGCTTTCCCTTGAAACTCTTCTGCGACCTGTTCAATGATTGGTGCAACCATTCTACATGGACCACACCATGCCGCCCAAAAGTCTACCAATACAGGCTTGTCTGATTGTAGCACTTCTTTGTCAAAATTATCCTTTGTCAAATCTAAAACATTACCCATAATTATCTCTCCTTTATATTGTTTCATGGTTTCATAACATAAGTTTTTTATCAATATGTTAACAAAAATTATAGAACCAATCTTATTATCTTATATTCCCTGAAAAAAAGTTTTTTAACAAAAAATCAATTAAAGTCATATTAATACAAATAAAAAATGCTACCTTAAAATTAACTATGTAATTTTAAGATAGCATTTTTATGTTCTAGTTTTAATATAAGTCAAAACTATTGTAGTATTTCAACAACAACATGTTTGTTATTGCGCATAGCTGCTGCCTTCATTACTGTACGAATAGCTTTAGCTATACGCCCCTGCTTTCCTATTACCTTACCCATATCATCTTCTGCAACCCTCAATTCAAGGATAAGGGATTTTTCTCCCTCTACTTCCCTTACCGATACTTCTTCAGGATTGTCAACAAGTGATCTGGCAATATTCTCTAAAAGTTCTTTCATTCTTAACCCTCCATTTATTAACACTGTATTAGCCTTAAAAGTAGAATGAAGTTGTTATAATATTAGTCAGTAATACCAGCATTTTTAAGAAGTCTTTTAACTGTATCAGTGGGTTGAACTCCTTTTTTTAGCCAATCTTTTGCTTTTTCCTCATCAAACTTAACTTCGACAGGATCTGCAAGAGGATTATATGTCCCAACTTGATCGATAAATCTTCCATCTCTTGGTGCTCTTGCATCTGCAATAATTATTCTGTAAAAAGGTTTTTTCTTCGCACCAATTCTCTTTAGACGCATTTTAACTGCCATTTTCTCACCACCTTTCAAGCATTTAGTTCTATATTAGTAATCGGTAAATTATCCGGGAAACGCCTAATTAAAAAGGCATTTTAAAACCACCCAATCCCCTCATACCTTTCATAGCCTTTGGATTTGAAAACTTCTTCATCATTTTCTTCATGGATTCAAACTGTTTCAACAGCTGATTGACCTGTTGAATTGATGTTCCGCTCCCTTTAGCAATACGCTGTCTCCGCTTCGAGTTAATAATAGATGGGTTGATACGTTCCAGCTTAGTCATGGATTGGATAATTGCCTCTATATAAACCATTTGCTTCTCATCAACCTGAATATTCTTCATAGCCTTATTATCCATTCCAGGGATCATTCCAAGAAATTGATTGAGCGGACCCATACTCTTTAGCTGCTGTAACTGTTCTAGAAAATCCTCTAATGTAAACTGTTGAGTTCTTAACTTCTTTTCTAATTCAAGAGCTTTCTTTTCATCAAAAGATTGCTGCGCTTTTTCAATAAGGGTTAAGACATCACCCATACCGAGTATTCTTGATGCCATTCTATCTGGATGGAATGGTTCAAGATCACTTAATTTCTCACCGGTTCCTGCAAATTTTACAGGTTTCCCAGTAACGGCTTTAGTTGAAAGTGCAGCGCCCCCTCTTGTATCACCATCAAGTTTTGTAAGTATTATCCCGTTAATATCTAGTTGTTCGTTAAAACTAGCAGCTACATTAACTGCATCCTGCCCTGTCATAGAATCGACTACAAGTAGTATCTCCTGTGGATTGACACCGTTCTTAATATTTGACAATTCATGCATAAGTTCTTCGTCAATATGAAGCCTACCAGCAGTATCAATGATAACAACGTCTAATTGCATTGATTGTGCATGTTCTATAGCTTTCTTCGCAATATTTACAGGATTTGTACCTGTACCCATTTCAAATACAGGAATATCAATCTGCTTACCTAAAACTTGGAGCTGTTTTACTGCTGCAGGCCTATATACGTCGCAAGCAACAAGTAGTGGCTTTTTACCTTGTTTTCTAAGATAATTTGCAAGTTTACCAGAAGCAGTTGTTTTTCCTGCTCCTTGAAGACCTACCATCATATAAACCGTTGGTGGCGAAGATGAAAATGTGAGTTTTTCAACTTCTCCTCCCATAAGGTTTATTAGTTCTTCATGTACAATTTTAATAATTTGTTGTCCTGGAGTAAGGCTTTCCATAACATCCTGGCCAACTGCCCTCTCCGAAACACTTGAAATAAAATCTTTAACAACTTTATAGTTAACATCGGCCTCTAAAAGTGCCATTCTAACTTCGCGCATCATGGCTTTAACATCTTTTTCTGTTACTCGGCCTGCGCTTTTTATTTTCTTTATAACATTTTGTAGTTTTTCTGATAAACCTTCAAATACCATGTTTCCCTCCGGGTATCACTACTTTTTTAGTTACAATTCTTTTAATACTGATTGCAACTCACCGATACATTCATTAATAATTTGCTCATCTTCACTATCTCTACATGGTTTCAGCTTCCTTAACTTTGATAAAATGTCCTTCAAGTTTTCTTCATGTCTTGAAAACCTTTTAGCAAGCCCTAGTTTCCCTTCAAACTCGTTCAGTGTATGTTTGCCTTTTTTCACGCCATCATATACACCTTGACGACTAATGTTTAGCATTGATGCAATTTCACTGAGGGAATAATCACTATTATAATATAGATCCAATATCTGATACTGTCTTTCGGTTAGTAACTGCCCATAAAAGTCCAGCAGCATGGCTACCTTTATATATTCTTCCACTACAAACACCTGTCAAGTAATCTATTCAAAGCAGTTGAAATCATTCAAGTTAACTAAGCTTTTCATGTATCTGTAAAGCACATTCACTTTACAAGTTTCAATTATACAATTTGAAGCTTTGTTTGTCAATAAAGAAAGTTGGATCAGTAGAAAAATCATTTTATCCAAAAATCTAGTTGACAAAAGTCAAAGTGATTTGTATAATGAAAAAGTCGCCACTGAGGTTGGCTACTGAGCAAACAAGATATGCGGGTGTAGTTCAATGGTAGAACCCCAGCCTTCCAAGCTGGTCGTGAGGGTTCGATTCCCTTCACCCGCTCCATTTTGTGCCTGTAGCTCAGCAGGATAGAGCAACGGCCTTCTAAGCCGTGGGTCAGGGGTTCGAATCCCTTCAGGCACGCCATTTACAAGGATTGTTATAGTAAAACTAATATTTTACAGGTAACAGTCCTTTTATAATGTTCATTTTCTTAATGGTCCACTT
>JAAYPS010000165.1 GCA_012519655.1 Clostridiaceae bacterium
AGGAAATATTACAATATTATTAATTTTATTTTACAAAAATATCATCCTGTGATATAATCACATCCGTACAGAAAATACGCTAATGTTATACATCATATCTCATACTAATTTATAGGATTGAAATGATTTTATCTTGATTTGAAGGGGGAAATCATTTATGTCAATTAAAAAACGTTCTGTATCCATATGGGTACTGTTAATCTCGATTTTTCTATTTATTATTATTAACAATACATATTTTTTACATTGATAATTTTGGAGGAAGGGAGCAATGCTCTCTTTTTTTATTTAGCCCATTGTAATGAAACCTTATGTAATGTAATCTATATGATAATTACTGTACAATTTGCAACTACATGTGATTACAAATATTGAACCAATGCTTTTGCGATATACTTAAAATATTTAATATAGCATAGGTTAATAATTGATATTAACTTATTCACATGGTATTATTTTAGTAAAAAGGAACTTTGAAGTAATTTCTTGTGGAGGTTTAATATGTCAAAGGACAGGTATGGAAATTATCAACGCACAAACATAGACAAAATGCCGCTAATTATTCTGCTTGTATTACTTATAGCTATAATACTGATGGATTATTTATTAAAGTGGAACTTAAACTGGGTGGATTATACCATTATTGGAGTTGTATTTTTCAGTGCATTTGTCGGCTATTTAAGAGGGCTTATACGTGCTGTTTTTAGCCTTGCAGGATATATTATTGCAATTATATGTGCAGTTTTATTTTCAGAACCATTATCTGTTCTTATTATGGAGAAAACAAATATTAGTGAAGCAGTTGTCAAGGCTTTACAGGATGCTTATTCGAATTTTACTGTTCCTGCTTTTAGTCAGACAGTTGATTTTTCAGTATTTGACAATTCTAGTCAGCTTCTAGAAAACTACCCTGTATTTAAACAGTTTCTAAATGAGAATATGATATTCACACATTTGTTTGAAAGCGCTAAGCCCTTAGAGTCTGCCACAGTTGCCTTAGAATCTGTAGTTACATCAATAACTGATTTAATAGTTTTTTCAGTTCTTAAAGTAGTTTCTATAATTGTTGTGTTTATTGTTGTTAAGCTAATAGTTACAGTTATCGGAAGGATTATTAATTCATTAATATCTTATAGCGATCTCCTAAGTACAACAAATAAAACAATAGGTTTGGCATTAGGATTAGTAATTGGTAGCATTGTAATATATATTGCTGTGTCTTATGTGATACCTTTTATGGGCTCTTTGAGTATTGTTAATATACCACAGGAGTACACTGAATCCATAATCTTAAAGTATATTTTCACATCTGAGTTTATCGTATAGTAAGTGGCGAGCGATGATTTTGTCAAACTTATGAAATAGTATTTCACTTCATTTATCCGTCTATTTTACCGATAGAAAATATAGGTCATAATATTTAAAACTATTAATGGCTTTTGTGATGTAGCCTCAATAAAAGTTAGTTGTGTAATAGGTGGTGTAAAACATCGCAAAAAGCCATATCGGGGGACGGGTGATTTTTTGAGATTCATTAAATTTAAGTTTTTGCTTCTTATTATAGCTATTTTTATGATGTCAATTACTCCTTTTAGTACTATCGCAGTTAATGGTGACTTGAATTATAAGTTAGTTCATGTGTTTTCTACAGATATTCAAAATAGAACAATACATGCTGACATTCTACTTGATCTACCTTATTCCGATATTAGTTTATTAAATGCTAAAGATATTCATAATATAAAGCGCCTTGGTGTATACGAAGATATGGGCGTTAGCGATGATTGCGTAATATATATTGATAACGCTCTCAAAACATTTAGTGACATTGAACAAGACACTTTTATGCTCATTTCAGTAAGTAATAGTGTTATAACAAGGATGGAAAGCGTTAATAGAGTTTTGTTCCAAGAAGGCGGAATTTATAGCGGAATTCTTGAAGAAAATAACCCTGTATTAGGATATGTAACTCTTTACTTTCCTGATGGTTCAGGAACATCTCCTAATTTAGCAGCAGCTCTATCTAACTACAGAACCTATTCTTATCAAAATATTGATGAGGTTACAGTATATAAAAATGGTGCGCTAGCCGATATAGAGCAATTAAATCCTGGTGATAGCGTCTTTATACAACTCGATGATGCTGGAAACATGGTAAAAATAAGTGGTACTGATAACTATTATCCAGTTTATGGTCGTGTAAGAACAAAGGGCAATAGGATGCTTCAAATAGAGAAAGAGGACAGAAGCTTCATACAAATACATATTCCTTCTAATACTCCCATTTTTCAAAATAGAAGAAGGGTTTCATGGAACGAGATTAAACAAGGTGATGATGTACGTATATTACTCCAAACAAGCAAAAATCAAACTGTTATCGGGCAGGTAACTATAGCCAAAAGAGAGGTTGAAGTAGATAACATATATAAAGCAAATCTTTATAGTTTTAATAGATTTACCAATAGTATTATGGTTACGGGTATGCAACAGTTTAAGAATGGTGTCTGGAATACAATAGATATACGTGGTGCCAGAAAACTGACAATTAACGATAATTATAACCCTGATATTCCAAGAGGCGCATTTGGAACTGTATACATGGCTACAGGCAAGAATGTTACAGGTAATGATACAGTAGTTAGACTTGTAATGGAAAATAACGCCTTAGGCACGGGAGTGATGCATGATACAATAATTGACGCAGATTCTGGACGGAGCAAACTAATACTAATGAACAGAAATCTGCCAGTTTCATTCGATGAAAGTTCTCTTATTTTAAAAGATGGGAAATTGATTAATCCTATTCAGGTTCATAATAATGATATTGCATATATAGCTACTAGTAATATGATCGATGGTTCGGTTAAGGCTAATGTGATTTGTATTCAAGAACCTGTGACGAATACTGGATTTTCTCTAATTCGTGGGCGAATATCAAATATTGACTGGTGCAACAGTATGACAGTTGAATCATTCTCAGAGTTCAACTATCCTAATTGGGAATTTAATAATATTCGCAAAACACTTACATTGGATCCATTAGCAACCCGCGTGTTTGATGATGGTGGAAGGATAGATTTACTTGATTTTGACGATGTAGGAGATCGAAGCTTTAAAAACAGATCGGTTTATATTCTTGTACAAAATGGTAGCGCAATGCTTGTTAGCACAGCGCCATATGGTGACGTAATATGCAAAGGAAGAGTTTCAGAGTTAGTTGGTGTTCAGAAAGATTCCTTCAACCATATAGTTACACCTGCTACAACTCTGATTGTAAAAGATGGAAATCGATATAATGACGAACTTTCGGTTTGGGAATCTGAAACAGAAATGCAGTTTTCATTATCTGCCAACACTGTTTTTATTAAAAACGGTGAAATTGTGGATGCTTCAAAGATAGAAAAGAGCGATAACATAACCGTAATTAAGTCTGAGTTTGGAGACAACGCTTTTGTGATATTTGCAGAATCATATTAGAATATGGGGGATTTCATGAGTAAAACATTCACAACAAAAAAAATATTATCACTTATTTTACTTATTTTCATATTAGCAAAGCCTATAACTTCATTCGCCTATATGGGTTCAATGGGATATGAAGGCGGCATTTCTGCAGCTGATCCATTTGAAAAAAACACTTATGTTTATCGTGAGGTTTGTTTTTTATCAGGAACCCCAATAGTCCTTGAAGGCGAAATGACTGTTAAAAAAAGCGTTAAAAATGAATTAATAAGTACAACCTATACATATAATTTATCAAATGTTGAACATGATGCAACAATAACCAGAGTTATTGTCATTAATACATATACAGAGACTTCTGAAAATGGTCAAACACGTGAAAAAAGTGAAGTTGTAGGCAGACCTACCGAAATAGTCAGAATTGGGTCAACAACATATGTACTTAACAACTATGAGTTTACACGTTCTGGTATTACAGATAAACAACCTGCTGTTTACTACAATGTTGGTGAATACATGCTTAAGAAAATCTACAGTATAAATAATAACGGTGGAAATGTTACTGTTGAGATGACAGGCACACAGTATGGATATGATCAGTATTGGAGTTCAGCAAAATCAGGTATGGTAGATGTATATATTTATTCAAAATCCGATCCAGCGAGTTCAACGAATGAGTGGGGAGGATTTGCAGAAGTATTTGTATCGAATGTGTCTAAAAAAGGATTCCAGTATATCGAAAATCAACCATTTCAGATAAGCTTTGAGGGCGGTTATGTTGAAAAAGACTGGGAAGAGGGCGTATTAGAATATAATGCACAGTTACCTGAATTCGACATGAACAAAAATCCAACTGGAGTTTTGAAAAACTACAATGAAAAAATGGGAATTGAACCTAAGCCAACAATGACCAGGTTGATGGTGCCGGATTTAAAGCATTTAGAAGGCCATTGGGCAGAAGAATCAGCAAAGATTCTATACAGTTTGGGTGTAATTCCAGGTACAGGTGAGGATTTCAATCCTGAACAATATATTACGCGTAGTGAGTTTACCGTTATGTTGGTAAGAGCTTTAAAGGATATTCCTGAAGATCCTGATCTTATAACCAGACAGAGGACAACTACTACAAACCGTTCACGTTCAAAAGAACCTGAAATATCTCCATTTTTAGATATTAAAATAGGCGATACATTCTATGCCGATATAAAAACTGCAAATGATCGAGGTATTATTACAGGGACAGGAAATTCATATTTTTCGCCGGAGCGACATATAACTTCTTCAGAAGTTGTTACCATGATAATTCGAGCACTTGGCCTTGAAGGTCTATCTTCATATCCAAATGCAATAACTCCCTTTGTTGATAACGATGATATCCCAGCCTACGCAAGAAATTCTGTTGATGTTGCTTACCGTATAGGTTTAGTTTCAGGAGATAGTAGAGGCTATTTTCGCCCCAATGAGAAATTAACATATCAGAAAGCCGCTGTTCTTTTATGCGACCTTATTGAATATATGGGAGAGGATTTGGTAAAGGATTACCGTGAAAGATTTTTGAGTTACTAAATTATTGCATGTAATAAGTAACAGTGTTAAAATTGGAACAGAAAGTAGGTTAAACATGCATAAATTGAAGAAGTTTTGTTTAAATTTATTATTTATTGTCATTTTATCGACCATATTTGTAGTACCCGCTAATGCAGCTGAAGAAGGCTATTTTGATTATATTAACAGTGTTTTTGAAATGGTTCAGGACAGGTATTATGAAGATGTGCCTGAGGAAGAGTTGCTTAAGGGAGCTTTGCGCGGAATATTCGATTCTATGGATGACTATACAGTCTTTTACGATTTAGATGAGGCAGACGCATTTTTTAACTCTGTTGAAGCTAATTATCAGGGTATTGGTGTAGAGCTCATGGAAGTGACTGAAGGCGCACTTGTTACCCGTGTTTTTTCAGACTCGCCTGCTGAAGGTGCAGGTATTGTAGCTAATGACATTATTGTTAGTGTTGATGATAAGGATGTGCAGGGTTTTTCAATTCAAGACATTGCAAATCTTATTAAAGGTGAGATAGGTTCTTTTGTTAAGTTAGGGGTTGTTAGGAAAAATTCCGCCGATATATTAGTTTTCAATATTGAAAGAGCCGTTGTTAACATAAGTCCTGTTACTTGGTGGGTCACTAATGACATTATGTATATTAAACTAGACTCATTTAGTAGTAAAAGTTCTAATTTTCTTAAACAAGCATTAGAGGAAGCTGATAACAGAAGCATTAAGAAAATAATTCTTGATCTTCGCAACAATTTAGGTGGAGAGGTAGGCCAAGCAGTTGAGATTGCAAGGCAATTGGTACATGAAGGAATAATTACCACACTTGACTTTAAATCTGAGGAAACAGCTGATGTAGTTTATAAATCATATAATGAAAATCCTAAGTACTTAACTGCAGTACTTGTAAACAATAATTCTGCGAGTGCATCAGAAATCCTTGCAAGTGCCATCCAGGACTCAAGAGATGGTTTTTTAGTTGGAGCTCAAACCTATGGTAAGGGTGTTTTTCAAAATGTATTTCCTATTTTGAAACCCAGCGCATATGAGAGATATAAAGCCAAATATGGTAAAGATATTGTGGATGGTTATGAGTGGATGCAAAAGCACGATGTTCAAATTTATCAAGCAGACCTGATTGGTTGGACAAAGATAACAACAGGCCATTACCTTACCCGAAATGGTAAAATGATACATGGTATAGGATTGACACCTGACTTTGCTGTTGAGGATTATGAACTCGTTGCGGGATTGGATATTAATGCAATAAAACCGCTGAGTTCATCAGCTACTGTTGAATTGAATGGCGTGGGTAATGATGTTTACAATGCAGAAAGAATATTAAAAATCAAAGGATATGAAATTGAAAATATAGATAATATTTTGGATGAAAAGACATGTGATGAACTTCAAAAATATCAGCATGAAAAAGGTATTTCAGTAACTGGTACATTGGATGAGGAAACAAAAAACCATTTAAATGTTGAACTCCAACAACTACGTATAGAAATAGATCGTCCCTATGCAAAGGCTATTGAGCTTTTAGATTTATTAAAGAGATAAAAAAATACCGAGGTACAAATGACAAAAGAGAAAACAATAAATCATACTCGTACGGGATTAAAAGTAATCTTATTATTTGGTTTGATAGCGATTGTGTTTTTATCTGTCTTAATTTCAATAAATAAAGATGTTACAATCAACTGGGAGTCTTTTAATCCCCAAGTACTAATGGAACAATTACATACAGTTGAAGCAGAAGAAAAAGGCGGTACTTTCAGTCTTGAAAACCTTGATGTTGTCCATACTGCTCAATACCAAGGCAATTTACTTGTGCTTACTAACAGCGACATACGGCTGCAGAGTATTAATGGAGAAGAGTTATGGTATTATACTCATGATATAAGACAGCCTGTTGTTACTCTAAATGATAAGTGGATTCTTATCTATGAGAAAAATGGCAAGTCATATATGATAATAGAAAACGGTAGAGTTATACTAAAAGATAAGGTAGAAGAAGAAATCGCCTTTGGTAAGCCAACGGATAAATACGTATTGTTTATCACTGTGAGCAGTAAGGGATATAAAAGAACCATAAATTTTATTGCTCCAGAAACTGGAATAGAGCTTGGTGCGCTGTATATTGATGATTTCTTTCCCTATTACGCAAAATCTTTTAGCAATGATAGGTATTTAATTTTTTATGGTCTTGGAACTAATTCGACAAGTGTTTCTTCAATAATTAGAGTTTATGATAGCAATTCTCTAACAAAGCCCATAGCAAATGCTGAAATAGAGGGTTTGTTTCCTGTAATTTATGAGAATAGTAAAAACACTATGCTTGCAGGGGAGAACATGGTTTTTTGCTATGATACCAACTTGGATATGGTTTATTCTCATAAATTTCAAACTAGAATTGCAGCAGCAGGTTTGTTTCAAGACAATGGTTTTATTGTAGCTGTAAACGAAGAAAAGAATATAGTGTATTTTCACAATTCAAAAGGTGAAGAAATCGCAAAACAAACTATAGATAATAGCATACAAAAGATTATTGTTTATAATGATATGGCAGCAGTAGTATGTGGCTCAGAAGTATTATTCTATAATTCTTCAGGAAAGTTCATTAATAGCACATCCTTACCTGGTGTTAGCATTGATGTCCATTTTCTAAACAATACGGAAGCTTTTCTCGTAACTGAGAATGAGGCTCTTCTTTACAGTATTCAATGAAAAAAGTATATTTTACTAAGGTACAAATGTGTCCATGGCTCAGCTAAAATAGGTATATAATTATTTGTTTTGCTAATTCATGGACCATGTTTTGATAATTTTTTATTAGCAATGTTATTATATTCTAAGTAATATTTTGTGGTAAGGTGTAATTATGGTATTAACGGTAACTTTGAATCCAGCTATAGATAAGACAGTTTATGTAGATAAGCTTGAATTTGGAGAGCTTAATAGAATAAAATCAGTACGGTTAGATCCTGGAGGAAAAGGTATAAATGTATCAAAAGCTCTATCTACTTACGGGATAGAGCAAAAAGCCACTGGAATATTAGCCGGCATGAATGGAAGAGTTCTTCTTTCTTTACTTGAAAGGTATGACTTCAAATCTGATTTTTTAGTGGTAGAGGGAGAGACTCGTACAAACTTAAAAATCCATGACTCTAATACCAATTTAATTACAGAACTAAATGAAATAGGGCCATTTATTCAAACAGACAATGTTAATATGATCAAAAAACATATAAAACATCATTTGAATAATTGTGAATTAATGATTTTGTCTGGCAGTTTCCCTACAGGTATTCCAAGTGATTTTTATGCAACATGCATTGAAATGGCCTCTTCAATGAATGTCCGCACTATTTTAGATGCTGATGGAGAAGCATTAAAACTGGGTTGCAGTGCATTTCCATTTGCGATAAAACCAAACCTTAAAGAATTGGAGTGTTTATCAGGCAAAGCATTAAAAAATTACTCTGAAATATTAGATGAGATAAATCTATTACAAAAAACAGGAATCGAACTAATCCTCGTTTCACTTGGTAAAGATGGCTCCATACTAAGCTACAAAAACAAAACATTTCATGCGTTAACACCTTCTGTTAAGGTAAAATCTACAGTTGGAGCAGGGGACTCGATGGTAGCTGCGTTGGCATATTGTATATTAAATGATTTTGACGCCGAGAAAACAGCTAAAATTACATGTGCAGCAGGTTATCTGACCACAGAACTTGACGGCTCTGATATGGTAGATTGGAAGAATATCAAAGAAGTTTATAAAGATGTTAAGATAAAAGAGATTATCTAGACATTAGAATTATATAAAAATAAAAGAAAAGAGGAGATGAAAAATATTGTATCCTTTTAAGTTTGTACCTGTATATAAGGATTATATTTGGGGGGGCAGAAGCCTAATAAAGTTTGGAAAAGATTTGGATGAAGGAAAAACGGCAGAGAGTTGGGAGTTATCTTGTCATCCAGATGGGGTGAGTATTATTAATAATGGAAAATATAAAGGTAATACTCTTATCTCCATGCTGGATACTTACAGTAATGAAATAGCTGGAGATTTACCAGAATCAAAAAGTACAAGCTTTCCATTACTAATAAAATTAATAGATGCAAATGACAAACTTTCTGTACAGGTTCACCCTGATGACGAATTTGCACAAATACATGAGGGGGAGTTAGGTAAAAATGAAATGTGGTATATTCTTGACGCAAAGCCTGACGCCAAACTTATATACGGATTAAAACCTGGTGTTACAAGAGAAGTGTTTGAAAATGCTGTGAAGGAGAACAGCCTTCAAGATTGCTTAAACTATATAGAGGTTAAAGCTGGCGATTTCATTAATATTCCCGCTGGTATGGTTCATGCTATTGGAGAGGGTATCGTATTAGCAGAAATCCAGCAAAATTCTAACACTACATACAGAATATATGATTATGACAGAAAAGATTCAAAGGGAAATACCAGGCCTTTACATTTAGAAAAGGCACTGCAAGTTATTAATTTTCAAGGGAATAATTCAAATTTGTTATATAAAGGTCTAGAGTATAAAACATCGATTGAAGCTTCCTTAAAGATGCTTGTTGCGAATAAATATTTCTGTGTTGAAGAATACAGAGTCTTTAGTTATGTTGAGCAAAATACAAATCACACTCAATTTCATGCTTATGTATGTATTGAAGGTCAAGGAAATATAACATATGATGACGGATATGTAAGTTTAGCGAAGGGCGAGACTGTTTTAGTACCTGCTTCAATAGGAAAGTACCGGATAGAAGGAGAAGTCGTACTTCTAAAGACTTATGTACCTGATCTTGAAAAAGATGTATTCGCAAGATTGATGAGTTTAGGGTACACAAAGCAGGCGATAATGGATAATGTTGGAGGTTTATGTAAATACTAATAACATATTAATTTATGAAAAATAAATAGAAAAAAGTTAGTGAATAGTGCGTCAGATAAACAAGATTTTTTATTCAAAATCGTTGCTATTTGTTTATTATTAAGATATAATGATGAACTGAAAGGCTTAGCTGATAAGCCTAATCTAAAATTTGTTTATCTGACCATAATATGTTACTACATAAGTCAGGTCAGTTAATTACAAATTTATAATTTTTTACCGTAACTTATGTTGTGGTAATTTTTTATGTTTTTGTAAGACAAAGTTTACTTTTACGAGGTGGATTTATGGAACAAATTAGGCAAATCTTTTCTGGTGTTTTCATGTTTAGATGGGAGTACCTGGTTATGTATGCAATAGGCGGCATACTTATTTATCTGGCGATAAAAAAAGACTACGAGCCCATGCTCTTGCTTCCAATTGGTTTTGGAGCTATAATCGTCAACTTACCGTTGAAATCCATATGGCAGTACGAACCTGAATTTGATGAAGCCGTTACTAATATTGTGAATCAATTTCCAGTAATGCAGAAATACTTTGCTGAGAATGCGAACTATATTTTTGAAAATGGCCAAGCATTCAAAGTTGAGCCCGGTGTAATGCAAATTCTTTTTAATTCAGGAATTTTAACAGAGTTGTTTCCATGTCTAATATTTGTAGCTGTTGGTGCGATGATTGACTTTTCACCACTTTTAAAGCAACCAAAAATGATTTTCTTCGGTGCAGCTGCACAGTTTGGAATCTTTTTTACAATAATAGTTGCTCTTTTACTAGGTCAAGCATTCCCCAATTTAGGCTTCGACCTAAAAACATCTGCAGCAATCGGTATTATTGGTGCTGCTGATGGACCAACATCAATATTCGTTGCGTCCAAATTTGCAAGAAAATTGATTGGTCCAATTTCTGTTGCGGCATATTCATATATGTCACTTGTACCAATCATTCAACCGCCAGTTATTAAAGCGCTTACAACTGAAAACGAACGCAAAATTAGAATGGATTACCAGGATGTTCAAGTCTCTAAAATGGTAAAGATACTATTCCCAGTTCTTATTACTATTATTTCGGGTATTATCGCTCCAAGCAGCGTTGCACTTGTAGGCTTATTAATGTTTGGTAACCTTATTAGAGAATGTGGAGTTCTTGAAAAACTTTCTGTTGCAGCACAAAATGAGCTTTCCAATCTTGTTACATTACTCCTTGGAATAACAATAGGTTCAACAATGTATTATGAAACATTTTTATCCCCTGCAACGTTAATGATACTGCTATTAGGTCTTGTTGCATTTATATTTGATACAGCAGGTGGTGTACTTCTAGCCAAATTTATGAATCTATTCTCTAAAGAGAAAATCAATCCAATGATCGGTGCTGCTGGAATTTCAGCATTTCCAATGTCATCGAGAATAGTTCAGAAAATGGCTACAAAAGAAGATCCAAGTAACTTTATTTTGATGCAAGCAGCTGGAGCTAATACAGCAGGGCAGTTAGGTTCTATCATAGCAGGTGGTATGGTACTTGCTCTTGTACCATGGCTATTAACATTATAAGGGGTGGATTAGATGACAGATCTATATAGAGGCTTTCTACTCATGATATATGGTCTTGTAGGAGTTTTTTCAGTATTAATACTTTTTTATCTTATGATAAAAGGACTTATGAAGTTTTTTCCTCAGTCCAATAACAAGAGTGAATAAGCTTAGGAATTAGTTACAAATATTGTAGTGAAGGAGTTCAGCTAACAGCTTTACTATGTTCAATAATGATAATTTCTTAAAATAAGAGGGCGACTATTGTCGCCCTTTTTTGAGAATTCAAAGAAGCTCACTCTGTTTCAATAAACTTTGTGTTAGGTATTTAACTATACTAACTTTAACGTGAAATTACTCTAAATACATAGCCCTGGCATTCACTAACCTAGAGTTACTGAAAAATCACCTAGATAGTTGACTGGCTTTATCAATGTTCCAAATTCTTCATAGGACAGATCAAAGTCAGAGCTTATTTTCACATCATGAATATTTCTTAGTAACAGTTTCCAGGGTTTATCTTTTCCTTTAGCACTAATGTAAAGTGTTTCTCCATTGTTTTTGATGGTTAATTCTAAATCCACATCACCTTGTTGATTGTAAACAACTGATTTTGTGCTGCAACCATCCTGGAGTTCAAAAAGGTGAAATGTTACATCTAAGGCGTAATCATAATCAGGCTTATAATTATTGTTACCGATGGCAATTAAGCTATTTGGTCGAACAAGCAATGGTAGAGAAAAGTAATCATGATATTCTTCACTCCATCTGCCGCCCTTGAGTTTTTCATTAGTTTGCAGGTTGGTCCACATACCATTTGGGATGTAATACTTTACTATACTGTTTTCAGAAAATATAGGTGCAACTAAAATACTTTCACCAAGCATATATTGTCTATCCAAATAATCACAAGTAGGATCATCGGTGAATTCTAAGACCATTGCTCGCATTACAGGAATTCCATTAGTTGAAGCTTCGCATGCTGACGCGAAAATATATGGCATAAGCCGGCATTTCAGCTTAGTAAAATGGCTTAGAACTTGTGATGATTCATCATCGAAGAGCCAGGGAACACGATAGGACTCACTCCCGTGGAGTCTGCTGTGTGTCGAAAGCAGCCCAAAAGCTATCCATCTTTTATACAAATCCGGGGTTGCTGTTTTTTCAAAACCACCTATATCATGGCTCCAAAACGCAAATCCCGACATGCATAGAGAAAGACCACCGCGAAGGGATTCTGCCATCGATGGATAATTTGCAGTGCAGTCGCCTCCCCAATGAACAGGAAATTGTTGTCCACCTGCGGTTGCGGAACGAGCAAAAACAACGGCTTCTCGTTCACCACATTCTTTAAGTAATAAATCAAAAACTGTTTTATTATATAGATGAGTATAATAATTATGCATTCTTTCAGGACAAGACCCGTCAAAGTATACTACATCGGTGGGAATTCTTTCACCAAAATCAGTCTTAAAACAGTCAACTCCATCATCAAGCAGCTGTTTTAACTTTGTCTGATACCATTTACATGCGTCAGGATTTGTAAAGTCTACAAGTGCCATCCCAGCCTGCCACATATCCCATTGCCAAACATCTCCTGCTTCATTTTTAAGAAGGTATCCTTTATCCATACCTTCATCAAATAGAGAGGATTTTTGAGCTATATATGGGTTTATCCACGCACATATTTTTAAACCTCTTGCTTTCAGGCGCGAAAGCATAGCCTTAGGATCTGGAAAAACACTGGGATCCCATGTGAAGTCGCACCATTGAAACTCCTTCATCCAAAAACAGTCGAAATGGAAAACATGTAAGGGAACATCACGCTGGGCCATGCCGTCAATAAAGCTTGTAACTGTTTTCTCATCATAATTTGTTGTAAATGAGGTTGATAGCCACAGTCCAAATGACCAAGCAGGAGGCAGGTGTGGTTTACCGGTAAGAGTAGTAAAATTCTGCAGAACATCCTTCATACAGTCTCCGCCTATAATGAAGTATTCAAGATATTCGCCTTCTACACTGAACTGCACTCTTGATACAACTTCTGAGCCTAATTCAAAGGATACACATTCTGGATGATTTACAAACACGCCATATCCCTTATTTGATATGTAGAAAGGAATATTCTTATATGCTTGTTCACTACTTGTTCCACCATCTTCATTCCAAATGTCCACTGTCTGACCATTTTTTACAAATGGTGTGAATCGCTCTCCTAAACCATAAACACATTCGCCAACGTCTAATGTTAGCTGTTCGCGTACATAAGTAGAGCCATCATCAGATATCAAATATCCTGTTCCTTTTCCAATACTACCCGTAATGTATTCATCATTATAAGTAAATTCAGTTCTCCAATGCTCTTTGCTTATATTTACAGATAGTTTACCGCTTGATAATGAAATATGCTCATCGGTGGATTTAATGTTAAGATTCGTGTTGTGAGAAGTGTTTAGAATAAACTCTGGTTTTTTGCGTCTCTGCCCCTTAAAATGAAAAATTTTCACCCTTATAACGTCCGGCATAGGTGATGAGTACTCAACAGTAATCATGGGAAGGTTTAAAGTGTCTCCACGGTGTAAGCATTTTTTAGTCGGAGCATATACTGTTAGTTTTTTTTCTGAAGAATCCATATCCCGTACTTCAGCTGGACTAAAAAGCGTAAATCCTTTTTTGAGATTCCAGTAGCCATCACTAAACTTCAATGTAGCACCTCCTACTTAATTAAAATATTATTTTAAGTCCTTATAAATGAACATTAGTTAATTGATAAAAATG
>JAAYPS010000166.1 GCA_012519655.1 Clostridiaceae bacterium
ATGTCAATGGTTTTTTTGGGTTAGGGTCAATTGTAAAACTAAATTAGACTTTGTGGACTTAAATTAGCCCCCTATGTTTGTAAGATTAAGCTAGACTCTATATTAAAAAGGGGTCTAATTTAGTTTTGCAATTAACATTTTTTAGGTTATATGTAAATTTTCGAAGATAGCTATTTACACACACATACAAATAAAATATAATGTTTAAATCACAATTTGGAGGGGGTTAGCAGATTGCAAGAAATTGAGACCGTTCGACTGGTATTAAGAACATTTAGACAATCAGATTATGATGACTTATATGAATTTCTATCACAGTTAGAAGACAATGAATTTGAAGAATATCCAGGGATTACATATGAGAATGGCAGAGAACACTTAAAATACCGTGTAGGCTCTGAGGAATTCTATGCTGTTACACTAAAGGAGTCCGGAAAAGTAATCGGTAATATTTATTGTGGAAACAGAGACTTCGATGCCAAAGAGGTCGGATATATTATAAACAAAAACTATCAAAGAAACGGGTATGCTAGTGAGGCTCTTAAAGCAGTCATAGAAACTGCTTTTGATAAAGGTGTTCATAGAATTTATGCCGAATGTGATCCACGCAATGAATGTTCCTGGATGTTGCTGGAAAAACTAGGGTTTGAGCGCGAAGCCCATTTCAGACAGAACGTTTTTTTTCACCGAGACAAGAACGGTTTACCAAAGTGGAAAGACACATATGTATATGCAAAGTTAAAGGAATGATGACTAACAAAAACGTCTCCAAAAATTCGAGTAACAAAGACGAAACCGATAATAATATCACCAGATAAATGGAATCAGTCTATACTTTATGCGCTTTTTATATTCTGAATATCCTTCTAAGCTTTTTTCTAATACTTCTTCTTCGTTTCTGATTCTTTTAACCATGATTATCGGGTATATCAAAAAAATAATAAACGAAAAGATAGAACCAAGCACCAAAGGCATAGACAAAAACAGCAATATTGTGGATGTATACATTGGGTGCCTTACAATTCCGTACAGACCTGTATCTACAATCTTATGATTTTCTTGAACTTCTATTGACCTCGACAAATATGTATTTTCGCGCAATACCTCTGTATAAAGTAGATACGCAAATAAGGATAATGCTGTCGCCGCTAAAACCAGGCATTTCGGCAGAACAAGCCATTGATAGCGATAATCCAATCCCGCAACAATAAGACCACTAACGAACATCAGAGCTCCAAATCGTATTACACTCTTCTGTTCTGCTTCTTTCTCATTCGTATTAAGTCTCTTTCGCAGAAGCTCTGGATTCTTGATTGCTAAAACTATTCCGACAATAAGCATAGGAATAAAAAGAATCCCAATCAGCAGCCATGCATTCCAATAATGAAACGTTCCTGCTGGAATAAACAACAACGCTGAAAATAATATTATACCTAAGATGTATTTTACAGTTGCTTGAATAAACAGTTTTTTATCCAATTGAATCACCACCGATTACACTATTCTAAATTAAGGTTTGTATCCTAACATCCAACCTGATCTCACAACCCAGAATTTTTAAAAAACATCGTTTCCCTGATATCCCTAACCGCATTACTTATTCTCCTGTGACGAAAAGCAATTTGTCAATTGTAACCCTTGGTCTCCAATATTTTCTTGCCTGTTCAAATTCAGAATATGGTGTATACCACTTCCACCAAATGTCGAATCCACCGTCTTCTTTTTGCAACTTCCCTAAGATTTCTTTCTCCGCATGTACTAAATGCTCTATCTCTGATGTAATAAATTCCAAATAATGACCCGCGAAAAAATCAGATGGTGCATGAACATATTCAATCCCATATTTATTTATATCTCTGCAAATCACGTCATTTATTCTCTTGCTGATTAATTCCTTCAAATCTTCAAGGTTAATAATCTCAGAAATTTCATGACTTTTTAACAACTCATAGGACAATAAATAGCATTTTATTTCGTCCCCTTTAATATCTGTATTGTCTTCAAGATACTTAAATCCATCTCGAATAATATCTTCATAAAATATCGTTCTTTCACCATAACAGAACATGAATGTCGCTAAAGAAATTGTAGGATTAAAGCCGCTAATTCCGTCATCTTTCTTTTCCCACCATATTGCGTGTGGATAGTCTTTGTTACTATCAATTGCAAACAGCCAGCGCTTTTTATCTTCATCAAATGAATCATGAGACTTCAAATAACGCACTATTCCTTTAACTATATCCGAATCACATTCAAGAGCGTCTGTTCGATAAAGTGTAATTATTGCATCATTTGTTGCAATTGGACTTGAATTTGGATTCAAGAAATCTGGTTCAAGACCATTCCCAAATCCACCATCTTCATTTTGAAATTTAGACAATTCATCTATTACTCTCTGATTAGACCCATTTTCAAAAAAATATTTATAAACGGCTAAATCAATTGGTCGAGCATTTTTCAATATAAATTGTCTTGCAGCATTTATTTTCATAGTTGGCCTCCTTTATCTAGAAACTCTTCTTTAGCCATTTGCGTATATTTCCTAACAAAATTTGTTTTCATCTGTGTATATCCGTCACGATTGTATTCATACGGTTTCCAAAGGGAAAG
>JAAYPS010000167.1 GCA_012519655.1 Clostridiaceae bacterium
AACAGAAACAATGAACTGTTGGACAAAATAATTGAATTCATAACTGAGAACTTATGCGACAATACACTTTCATTAGACAGAATAGCAGAAGGCTGCGGAATATCTTCATCGTATTTGAGCCGCTTCTTTAAGGCAAACATGGAATGTACAACCATGCAGTATGTTGAGTCACTGCGGATGGATATGGTTAAAGATAAGCTTATTAACACGAATAATTCCTTGAAGAATATTTTGGCAGAAACAGGCTATATTGATCAAAGTGGATTTATTAGAAGATTTAAAAAACTAGAGGGTGTAACTCCAATAGCATATCGCGAAATGCACCGATGATACAGGTAAGGAATTATACCGTACAATCATTTCAACGGGTGGTACACCCGTTTTTTGATCATACTTTAGCTTTAACATACTCGTAAATTGTGATAAAATAATGTTAAAATTTGCAATAAATGCAACCAGAGTGTATATTTATGAAAATTTGTCACGATTGGGGTGCTAATAATGGCTGATACTCGTCAAATAGAAAGACAGTTCCATATACTCGGGATTCTTTCTGAAAGTAAGAAAGGGTATACAATTCAGGAGCTCCATCAAAGCATGCAAAAACTCGGTATTGACGTAAGTAAAAAGACAATAAAACGTGATGTAGATGATGTATCCAGGCTTTTCTTTGTATACGAGGAAGAATTAAATGGAGAAACCCGTTACCGTGCGAAAAAACTAAATATAGATAATATTGCATTTACCATCCCTGAGCTAATTTCTTTATATTTCTTGCAACAAGTAATAAAACCGTACCAAAGACTTGATGTAGGAAAAACCGCTAATGCCCTTATCAAAAGAGTAATTGAACAAGTTCCTCCAATCAACCAGTCTTATATTGACTTTGTTTCTGAGTTATTTATTGTTAGTCCTACCGAAGTTACATATGAAAAATACATAGATGAGAATCATATACAAACATCCCGTGAAGCAATAGAGAAAAAGTATAAGCTTAAAATTGAATATAGCTCATTTAGTAATAATGAATTAACCAGTCGGATTATTGAACCGTATATTCTTGAGATTAGAGAAGGCTGTTACCATCTGATAGGATTTTGTAATTTGCGTAATGAAGTACGAGATTTCAGAGTATCGCGAATAAAAAAGCTTGAAATAACGGATGAGACCTTTGAAAGACCGGATAATTTCTATGAACAATACATACAAAACCGATTTGAGAAAATGACTGGAGATGAAGAAGTAACATTGAAGATTGTGTTTGAAGGGCAAGCTGCTAAGTACATAAGGGAATATGAGAGCTCCAGGGCAGATGAAATTATTGATTTGGATGATGACAGGCTCTTGTTTGAAAAGAAAACAACTTACACACCCGATATACTTCAGTGGGTATTGCGCTTTGGTGCTGATGCCGAAGTTATTGAACCAGAGGCTTTAAAGTTTGAAGTCATGTGGGAAGCTATGCGTATGGCACAAAAGTATAATAAGTGAAATACATTAACTTTTAGGGACTTGTTAGCTGAATAAATTGCATTACAGAGGAGTACAACATGGTGTATTTTGAATACGGCACCAAAGAAGCTGAATACTTCAGTAGCAGGGATGTAGATGGAATTTTCGCAAAAGTCTGTTAGAGTTGATGTAATTAATTAACAGATATTTAGTATTTATCTTTATACTCTATCAATCAAATAAAAGGCAAAGAACCGTAAAGAAAACTGCTAAAGAGGGTAAATTTTACGATTGAGCGACTACAATTGATGTGCTACTCTGATACAAAGTCTCAAGATACCATTCATATACAGGTCTTTTGAGGTTGTTATGGATCTTGAGCTCTCGAAAAGGTTAAGTTTATGGAGGAGAAAAAGAATGAATCAGAGGTACAATCGCATCATACCTGTTGTCGCTACTATCGCAATTCAATTATGTCTTGGAACTGCATATATCTGGAGTGTGTTTCAGGCTGGTATTGCAGAGAGTTTGTTCGCTGGTAACAACGCAAGTGCAGCACTAACATTTTCAATTTTGTTGGCGGTTTTAAGCGTGGGCAGCACCATAGGTGGAAAGCTGCAGGACAAGGTAGGACCACGACTGACTGTAATCATTGGTGGCTTAATTCTTGCCCTGGGTTTTTTCTGTGCATCCTTTGCCACAGCATCAGCGCCCTATGTTCTTTGGATTACATACGGTTTTCTTGGTGGTCTGGGAATGGGATTTATTTATTCCACTACCATTGCTTGTGTACAAAAATGGTATCCCGACAAAAGAGGTTTTATCACCGGTGTTATTGTAGCAGCTCTTGGTTTTGGCGGAGTGGTCTTTACACCATTAGTTGAAGCTATCATCCGCAGTTTTGGAGATGGCATACCAGGCCAGGGAGAATTGGTGTCTTTTAAAATACTCTCGTTAATTTTCGTTGTGGTATGTACTGTGGGAGGCTGGTTTATTCAAAATCCACCTGATGGTTATGCACCGTTAGGTTGGGACCCTCAGAAATCAGCTTCAGGTACGGTAGCACTAACACCGTCCCAGGCGTTGAAAACACCCCAATTATATTTACTGACTTTTTCTATGATGCTTGCATGTATGGGTGGTCTGATGATGATTGGTTTTGCAAAACCAATTGCTGTGGCTCGAGGTTTGGCAGAAACAGCAACGGTAGGAGTATTCGCCATTACCATGTTCAATTCTTTCGGAAGACTTTTCTGGGGGGTTGTATCCGATAAGCTCGGTCGAAAACAAACAATTATGCTGCTTCTTGGATTAACCGCTGTATTATCCCTTTGCGTAAATATCGTATCTGGGTATATGATTTATATTTTGATCGCCTGTATAGGTTTTGCATATGGTGGTTTCCTTAGTACATTTCCTGCCTTTACTGCCGACTTATTCGGTACTAAGTACAATGCCACCAATTATGGAATTGTGTTAGTAGGTTTTGGTATTGGTGCTGTAGTATCCTCATATATTGCTGGTTATTATAAGAATATTGCAGCTACAGATATAAACCTCATGTTCCCGGCATTTGTCATTGCATCTGCTGCTGCAATTGTCGCAATTGTATCAATAGTTATGATCAAACCCGCTTTCATTAACAAAGAAAAATAGGAATTAAGAATTCATATTTCATGCTTGGCACAAGCCGAGTATTTATCAGCCAACGTGAGAGTTGCCAAAGAATTGTTTGATATTGTCATCAACAAGTCCAAAGATAGACGCTTGATCCACTAAAGCTATTTTCAGCACAAATTGCGTATTTAAATCAGTTACAGAACTATTTGGAAAATGACAGTATGATAGACAAAAAGAACATAAAAGTTCACGATTTCTTGGTTGAAACCCTTACTGAAAGGGAAACGGAAGTACTCCATCTTATTTCAGAAGGGTTGTCAAACAAAGAAATCGCTAACAGCCTGGATATAACTGAAAATACAGTCAAGACCTTTATAAAGAATATTTACAACAAACTAGGTGTAAACAGGCGTGTCCAGGTTGTGATGAGAGCGAGAGAGCTAAATTTATTAACTTAGCATTTCTTATTACTTTATTCGAATATACCTTGTTTCTCTTGTACCTCTATCTACAATTTCAATAAGGAAATCTGTGTTGGCATCTGGTACATGAAACAGAAATGTTTCGTTTGTCGTAAATTGAGGAGCAAGATTAACTCCAGAAGCTAGGAATGAGGCACCGCTAGTGGTAATTAATTCTTTTGAATTTCTCACACTGCTTTTAGAATATATACGCCCTTCCTTATCAACGATATTAATATAAAACATTTCGCAACTTATCGAATTTATGCCAATGTTTTTTATTTCAATTGTTCCAGATATCAGCGCTCCCGATTGAGGAACTATTCCTTCATAATCGTTGGGATAACTAATATTGGAAACCTTCACTTCCAACCCACCAATTGTCGCTGGTTCATCTAATTTATATGCATTAGCGAACTTCTCGTCGATACTGCTATCGGTTGTTATCAAATCCCGTTTATCAACAATTGCCTTATATTGCTCTAGCTCTTCTAGCTCTTCTTGTAATGCTTGAATCTGATTTGTCAACTCAGCATTTTGTTCATTTAGAGCATTCAGTTCCTGCTCTAAAGCTTTAATCTGTTCATCCAATGCGTTATCATCATCTTTCACATTAGAATCAGGAACAGTTACCGTTATGTGTAAAAAACTTGATAAAGATGTTAAGCTTAAGATTATTGGTGAAGAAACCGAGGTTGATAAGAATATAATTGAACATATCTCTGATCCACTAATGCACCTTGTCCGAAATTCCATAGATCACGGAATAGAATCACCTGAAAACAAGCTATATGATTTGACTGAATATGGCGGATATTTATTCATAGGACACTCAGAATCACTTAATCGTGAGATGACAAGATATAAATATATCATGCCTGCAGTTTACAGGAAGGAATAGCAGTTTTACATTAAGCTTTAGTAATACATACATAAGATGATATGAGGTGATATGGTGCAGCCTGGCAAAAAAATTAGAGTGTTGGTAGTCGATGATAGTCTTGTCTTTAGAGAGGTGATATCAAGGGGGATATCCTCCGACCCCAACATAGAGGTTGTTGCTACAGCAAATGATCCCTTTGATGCGAGAGATAAAATTATTCAATATGAACCTGATGTTATGACATGTGATGTTGAGATGCCAAAAATGGATGGGATCGAGTTCATAAGAAGGCTACTACCACAGTATCCCTTGCCTGTTATTGTGGTTAGTATGATAAGTAGTAGAGTTTTTGATGCCATGAATGCAGGCGCTATTGATTTTGTGACAAAACCCGACGTTAGCTCACTAACAAAAGTTGAAAGCTTTATTAATGAGATGATTGTGAAAATAAAAGTAGCAGCTACAGCTAAAATATTACATATGAAACCAGGAGCCTCCACACAAAAAATAACTGGTAGCTCAAGTATTGATGACAATAGAATTATTGCCATTGGAGCATCTACAGGGGGTACAGAGGCAATAAATAATGTACTCGAGCAACTGCCCCCGAGTGTACCCGGGATAGTAGTTGTTCAACATATACCACCCAAATTTTCCCGAATGTTTGCAGAAAGGCTTAACGATACAATTGCTCTTGAGGTTAGGGAGGCCAGCACTGGTGACTATCTCCAAAAAGGACATGTCTTGGTAGCACCTGGGGATCAGCATATGAGAATCAAAAGGATTGGTGACAAATACAAAGTGGAATGCTTCAAAGGCGAAAAAGTAAACGGACACTGTCCTTCTGTAGATGTCCTGTTTGAATCTGTGGCAAAAGAAGCAGGCAGTAGAGCCATTGGTATCATACTCACAGGTATGGGGTATGATGGAGCAAAAGGGTTGCTCTCCATGAGAAAAAAGGGTGCAAGGACCATAGGGCAAGATGAAGAGTCTTCTGTCGTTTACGGAATGCCAAAAGTTGCATATAATATTGGCGCAGTTGAAAAACAGGCAGCATTACATCAAATTCCACGTATTATATATTCAATGTTAAATCAATAAATAGCCATATATGAAAATGAACTATAAAAATAAAGTCCTATCGTCGACTCGTTTCGTAAGTATATGGAGTTGCTTATTTTGGTATTGAGAAGTAAAATATATTACCGAGAGGTGATAATGCTAAAATGAATTTCGATATTGAATTAGTAGGGAAAATAGGTTCAATGGCTTTAATCCGTGAAGCTGAACATGATATTAATTATAATGTTTTTAGTCGTATTGGTAGGGAGCTACGGCCTGGAATGATCTGGGTTAGCTCTGGAGCGGTGGAAATAGGTCGATTAGATTATATTAAACGAACGGGCTGCGAATTAGCAGGTCCGAAAAGTGACATTATGACTGACTATTCCGCCCAGGGACAAGCAATACTAATGGAGGAATATAGGCGTTATATTTCACCAAAATACTCTGTTCGCCAACTACTAGTTGAACATACCCATTTTAATGATTTAGAAAAAAGAGAACATATCTATGAGTTTTTGATGCGCTGTGTAAAACAGAATGCTGTTCCTATAGTAAATTACAACGATACCGTAAGTTTTGAGGAGAACCGACGCTGGGAGTTGGAACAGCTCCGTAGTAACGGTCACGAGAGGATTGTGGAATGCATTGATAACGATGAGACTGCTTCTGTAATTGCAACCTTAGTCCATCCAAAGTACTTACTTATATTCACTTCGGTAGATGGAATTTACATGGATCCAAAAGATCCAACTACATTGGTTGACAGGGTAGAAGGTAAGGACGCTGATGAAGTTATTGCTCACATAAATGAATTACAGAAACATTGTTTTGGTGCAAGTCGTTCTGGAGCTGGGGGCGCCCGAGCTAAATTAGAATTTATTAAAGAGCCAATTTTGCAAGGAACAACAGTTATGATTGCAAATTCACGATATGGCATTTCAGATGTTCTTTCAGGTAATTGCCCTCGAACGGTTTTTCGTACCAGATAAGGCATCTTGCGATGTTGAATATTTGATTTCCACTGTATGATATATTGTGGCATTTAGTTATTGTAAAGGCTATATCGCAAAAGCGTTACATGAAAGCTTATTGAGGTCAGCATCTTTTGAAGACCTTAATAAAATTGAAGAATGTTTTCTTGAGCATATATTCCTTTTATGGAGGGTGAAATGTACAATTTAAAACGACATATTATATCAGGTATCATTGTCCTCTGCTCCATTATTGCCGTTTTTTTTCTAATATCAGAGGGAAGAGCCTATACTTCTGCTTCAACTGTGGGGAGTTTGAAAGATAAAGAGAGGCCTACTCCTGTTTCATCAAAGAAAGATTTGGTGGAAAAGAACACACCAATCTTTTCACACGAGGCAGGTTTTTATGAGGAAGCGTTTTATTTAAGCATTTCGTCAGCAGATAAAGAGGGTATCATTTATTACACATTGGATGGCTCAGAGCCTACTTTGGAAAATGTCGACAATAACGATGAAAGAATAGGTTATAGGAAGAAGACTTTCATTTATACAGAACCTATTTATATTCCTTCAGGAAATAGAGAAAAAACCGTATTTGCAAAAATTCCTTCAGGACCATATATGCCCGACCTTCCCGATGAGGAAGTATTTAAGGCCACCATAATAAAAGCAAAGGTGATTGGTAGTAATGCTGAACCGAGCGATACAATAGCTGCGACCTATTTTGTTGGAGAGGGTGCCACCAAACGCTATACACTGCCAGTTATATCAATAATAACCGATGAAAACAACCTGTTTGGCGGGGATATTGGAATATATGTACCAGGAGACAACTGTGTTGATTTCAACGAAAATACCGCGAACTATTCTCAAAGAGGTATTGAATGGGAACGTCCAATTCATATTGAGTTATATGAGCGTAATGGTGAAAGGGCTTTCTCTGAAAAAGCCGGGATTCGTATCCACGGTGGTGTAAACAGGCAATCCTTTCAAAAATCCTTTAGAATATATATGCGAAAAGAATATGGTTCCAGATGGCTGAATTACGAGTTGTTTCGGGATACACCCTTTCAAAAGAATCACCTTAGTACATATAAGCGTTTTGTTTTGCGTTCAGAGGCCAGTGAGGGATATCAGACCATTATTCGTGATGGATTTATGCAAACACTTGTGGAACACATGAACATTGATGTGCAATCCTATCGGCCTGTCAATGTGTTTCTGAACGGAGAATACTGGGGAATCCACAGTATAAGGGAACGCTTAGACAAGTACTATATTGCCACACATCATAGGGTTGACCCGGAGAACATTGATTTTCTAAATAATCCATCGGTAACTTTACCTGTCACTGCCGATAGAATCGATGAAGGGGATGCGGAGCACTATTCAAACATGATTCAGTTTATGCTCGACAATGATATATCTCAGGATGAAAACTATGAGATAATTAAAAGTATGATCGATATAGACAATTATATAGATTACCACGTTGCTCAGATCTATTTTGCCAATTTTGACTGGCCTCAGAACAATGTGAAGATATGGAGGCCCAGAACACCTAATGGTAAATGGAGATGGATGATGCTTGATGTGGATGCTGGCTTTCTTAGAGCGCCTAACAGAGAATCATATTCGTATGGTCACTCAAATCCCGACTTCAACGCATTGGTGCATGCCACATGTGAAGAGCATGAGGGACTGAAAAAAATTCCACAATATACGTTTATGTTAAGAACATTATTGGAAAATGAAACATTCCGCAATGCGTTTATCAATAGATTTGCAGACTGCCTAAATACCTGTTTTGATGGTACGCATGTTGTGGGTATGATTAATATGATGGCAGAGCATATATCCCACGATATACCTGAGTATAAGATGAGGTGGGGTTATCCAAGGGAGTGGGAGGAAATGCTTGAAGCCATGCGGTTTTTTGCAAATGAAAGACCCACTTATCAAAGACAGCATATCCTTGACTACTTTGATTTGGATGGCATGGTACAGGTAACCATTATTCCTAATCCCCATGGAGTAATTAAAATCAATTCGGTTGATGTTGAACAACCTAAGGGAGAAGGAAATGTAGAGCAGTGGTCAGGAACATACTTTTCTGGTATACCTGTTCATATTGAAGCCATTCCTTATGAAGGGTATGAATTTGCTAACTGGGAAGGCACGGGGGATCTCAACGGTCAAACCATGGACATAGAACTTCAAACAGATATTACCATAAAAGCTGTATTTCATCCCAAATAAATGAGCCCGCACAAGTGAATGGCTGAAATAATTGACGCATGTGGGTTTGTGGCTTATAATACTGCATATTAATCTATGTTTGGAGTTGACGTATGAAAAGCATCAAGTATAAACTTATATTATATTTTTGTATCTTAATTACATTATCATCTTTAGCTATTAGCTCATTATCCAGTATGAGCGCATTAAAAGGAATGGAAGACCTTCAAAAACAGGTTTTAACCGATAAGTTAAAGGGAGATTTAGCATCCGCAAACCACTATTTATATAGTTACCATGGTGATATAACAATTTTGAATGAAACTCTATACGATTCTAAGGGAAAAGATATCTACGAAAACTATGTTATGGTAGATGCCATATTAGAGGATTTAGGAGATGTAGCTACTATATTTGTTAAAGTAGGAGATGATTTCAAAAGAATATCATCAAATGTTATATATGAGGATGGGAAAAGAGCTATAGATACTTTTCTTGGTAAGGACAGTGCAGCATACGAGCCGGTGATGAAAGGAGAAACTTATGTAGGAGAGGCAAACATTTTAGGTGAAGCCTATTATACCGCATATCAACCAATCAAGAATACCCAAAAAGAAACCATAGGTCTGTTGTTTGTAGGTACATCTATCAAAGCATCAAATCAGTCCATCAAAGAGCATAATGATAAGATAATTATATCCGGTTCATATATTATTGGAATAAGCTTAATTATTAGCATAGCTTTCGTGTTTTTTATAGGTGGAAACATCAGCAATCCAATAACTCAACTTTCTCAAGATATAGAGAGGTTAGCAAAATACGACTTAACAAAGGATGGCGATGGTAGATTAGAAAAATTAGCTGTTAGAAAAGACGAGATTGGCAGAATAGCCATATCAGTTTCTAATCTGCAAGAGAATTTTAGTAGCTTAATTAGAGATGTTTCGGATGCATCTCATGAGGTAGCTACTTCATCCGATGAATTATCTGCTAAATCTGATCAATCATCTTTAGCTTCAGAGGAAGTTGCAACAGCCATTGATGAAATCGCACAAGGGGCATCTGAACAAGCAATGGATACAGAAAATGCCACCAATAAGGTAGCTGAAATTGGCGAGCTAATTGATTTAAATGAAGGTTACGTGGAAGAATTAAATTCAGCTGCAGGAGATATTGATAAGAGAAAACAAGAAGGATTCTATATTTTAAGCGAGCTGGTAAAGAAGACCGAAGAAAGTAAAGAAGCTGCAATGCAGATTTTTGATGTTATTAAATGGACAAATGAAAAGGCTCAAAAAATCAGCGATGCTTCTTCTATGATACAAAATATTGCATCTCAAACTAATTTACTTGCACTGAATGCTGCAATAGAGGCGGCAAGAGCAGGAGAGGCAGGTAGAGGATTTACAATAGTAGCTGACGAAGTAAGAAAACTTGCCGAACAATCAAATATATTTACCAAAGAAATAACATCAATTATTGATGAGCTAAAGGATTCTACCGAAAAATCAGTTTCTACTATAGAAGAAGTAAGAAAGATTGTGGATGAGCAATATCAAGGAGTATTTGATACTAGAGAAAAGTTTAAGCTGATTGCTTTTGCTATTGAGTCTATTAAGAATAGAGTAAAAACAATAGATGATTCGAATGTAAAAATTAATAGTAAGAAAGAAGAATTGTTACTGATAATAGAATCATTATCAGCAATAGCTGAGGAAAATGCTGCAAGCACCCAAGAATCATCTGCATCCATAGAGGAACAAGCAGCAGGTATGTCGGAAATAGCAGATTTAAGTGGGCAATTAGCCAAACTTGCAGAGCAACTAAACTTATTGGTAGAAAGATTCAAAATTTAAGTTGAGAGTCAAATAAGCTAATTATTGAAAAGTTTCATTAAGTAGAAATATTAGTCATGAAAGTACATACAAGAAAAGACTGTATGTGAAAGAGATGGCTATGGTAAGCTATTACCAGTAGTCATTTCTTTATGCCGTTCCTTAGATAAATCATTCAAGTAACGAAATACATTAAAGAATTTAAGGTATTTCAAACGGCGCAGTCTTTAGAAAGGAGAAATGATTATGAACAATAAGAATATTGTCACCGTCACTAATCTGAGTAAACTCTACGGAGAGTTTGTCGCAGTAAATGACATTTCTTTTTCAATTCGTAAAGGTGAAATATATGGGTTTTTAGGTCCAAATGGTGCAGGGAAAACCACTACCATCAATATGATGATTGGTCTTGCCAGACCTACTGGTGGTGTAATTAATATTAATGGGGTTGATGCAGTAAAGAACGTTAAAAAAGCGCAGTCCATTATTGGAATTGTTCCAGATGAAAGTAATCTATACGATGAGATGGATGGATTCGATAACCTATGTTTTTGCGGTGCTCTTTACGGTATGAGAAAGGCAGTGAGGGAAAAGAGGGCACGAGAGCTCTTAGAACAATTTGATTTAGCAAAAGTCGGAAAGCGACCATTTAAAGCGTATTCCAAGGGAATGCGCCGCAAGTTGACCATTGCAGCTGGTATCATACACCAACCAGAAATCTTGTTTTTGGATGAACCCACCACAGGAATTGATGTAGAGAGCGCGCGACAGATACGCCAACTCTTAATAACGCTGAAGCAAAGCGGAACCACTGTATTCATTACTACTCATTACATTGAGGATGCTGAACGTATTTGCGATCGAATTGCTTTTATTGTTGGTGGTAACATAGTAGCAGTTGGAACAATACAAGAGTTAATGGAAAGCGTATCGCATGGACATACAATTGAATTGGTAACCGATTCGAATCTGGAGTTATATTCAGATGAATTACAAACACTCTTTAGTGGATGTACAGTAAAAATGGGTACTGATCATACTGTATCCATTGTTTCAAGGGAAGCTATTCCACTTTTGCCGGTCCTACAATATCTGAACGATAAAGGTATTACAGTTTTTGAAGCCAAGGAAGTGCGTCCTTCTCTGGAGGATGTCTTTGTAAAAATTACCGGGATTGAAGCCGAAAAACTCAGAAAAGAAAGGGAAAAAGGTGGTGCTGTGAAATGAAAACATGGATTGCATTTTGGAACATATTAAAAAAGGATATTCAAAATTACTATCTCAAGCCACCTAACATTAGTTGGGGCATCATTTTTCCACTGTCATGGACGCTGATGCAACTGATTCGCACAACAGGAAGTGTAAATATTTCGGATATAAAACAGCTACTTCCAGGTCTTATGGGCATGAGCGTGTTGTTTGGTACCACCTCAATGCTTGCCGTTACCATCACATTTGAACGCAGGGGGAGATCCTTCGATCGATTGCTACTAGCTCCCATTTCTTTGAGCACATTGGTGATAGCGAAGCTGTCAGGAGCAATATTATTTGGATTGTTCAATGCATTCGTTCCAGTGATCTTTGCTGCGTTTTTCATCGACCTTTCAGGCATTAACTGGGGCGCTGTGTTTCTTGCTGTGTTTTTTATTGCAGTAACTTCTACACTGCTAGGATTGATGATTGCAGTTTCGGCCAAAGAGATTTTCGAAGCACAGACATTTTCGAACTTTTTTAGGTTTCCTATGTTATTTCTATGCGGTTTGTTTTTGCCCATTAATAGCTTGCCGATTTTTCTTAGGCCCTTATCCTATCTGCTTCCGTTGACTTATGGAACTGATTTGCTTAACAGAACTATTATTGGTACGAGTATGCTGTCACCTATGCTTAACGTTATAGTATTGCTCGTCTTTAGTATAGTGCTTTTTAAATATTGCCAATATAATATCCGCAAGAAGTGGATTCTATAAGCTGACATATAGAGAATACGCTATAATGAAAGATAAAATGTTTATATCACTTTGTTAATGGGTAAAAAATAATACATTAAGTACAATACAAAAGTACACTGGGGGGAGAGCAGCATGGGGAAAATTAGAGGATTACAAAATAAAAGCATACGAACAAGACTAGTACTGCTTTTTGTTATATTAATTTTGGTATCATCAACTGTATTAGGAATAATATCTTTACAGCGAGCTATAAGTATGATTATAGACTCATCAGAAGAGTCGTTGCTTGTGTTAGCTGAGGATGCATCGAAATTGGTAGTAAGTAGAATTGGACAACAAGGAATGGCGTTGAAAATGATAGCTGTTAATGAAGATATCGAGACAATGAATTGGGACATACAACAGCAAGTGTTAAAAACTCAGCTTCCAAATACAAATTTTATCGATTTAGCTGTTGTTTTTCCTGATGGTACTGCCAATTATGCAACGGGTACAGTATCGAATTTAGGAGATAGAGATTATGTAAAGAGAGCTTTTCAAGGAGAACAAGTAATTTCTGAGTTATTGGTAAGTAAAGTAACTAATGAAGTAGTTTTAATGTATGCTCATCCTATACGAAACAATGGTAAAGTTGTTGGAGTTTTAGTAGGTCGTAGGGATGGGACTGTCCTTAGCGATATGGTATCTGATATGGGCTATGGTCAAACTGGGTATGGATTTATGCTTAGTAAAACAGGGATAATAGTTGCTAACCCCGATAGAGAGTCTGTATTAAATCAATTTAATGTAATTGAAGAGGGAAAAGACAATGATTCTTATAGCTCTATTGGTACCTTTGCGCAGGAGTCTATAGCCAATAAAACAGGTGTTGGTTACTATAATTTTGAAGGTGTTGATTATATTGCAGGATATGCCCCGATTGAAGGAACCAATTGGACTATTTTCATTACGTCAAGTAGAAGTGAAGTATTAAATGAGATTCCAGCACTTGCATATTTTATTATAATTGCCTTCGTAATTATCCTTATTATTAGTATTGCTGTTATATTTTTTATAGGTAACTCTATAACCAGACCCATTATTGAAACAGCCAATATATCCAAAAGGTTGGCAGATTTAGATATAACAGAAGATATTCCAGAAACTTATCTGAAGAAAGCCGATGAAATAGGTGTGTTATCTAATTCATTTCAAAGCATGATCAACAATCTCAGGGATATAGTTCGTGAGATAAATGAATCGGCTGATGTATTAGGAACATCTTCGGAAGAGCTCACAGCAACCTCACATGAATCAGCTTTATCTGCAGGTGATGTTTCGAAAGCCGTTGAGGAGATTGCAAAAGGTGCGTCGGAGCAGGCTGCCAATACAGAGACAGGCTCAATAAAAACCGAACAACTAGGGAATTCTCTTATTGAAAACAGTGGGTTTATGAATGAACTAAAAGCCGAGTCTGAAAAAGTAAATGTTTTAGTAAATGATGGTCTAGTAGTTGTGGATTCGCTATCAAAAATCACAGAAGATAGTAATGAAGCAATGAAAGAAATCCAGGAAGTAATATTAAAGACACATGATAGTTCAAATAGAATAAGCGAAGCCAGCAATGTAATAGCATCCATAGCGAAGCAGACTAATTTATTGGCATTAAACGCATCAATTGAGGCTGCCAGAGCAGGGGAAGCAGGTAAAGGGTTTGCAGTAGTTGCTGATGAGATTAAAAAACTTGCAGAGCAATCAGCGGAATCCAACGCTGAAATTAGTAAGATAGTTAATGAATTATTGATAAATTCTGAACATGCAGTAAAAACAATGGATAAGGTGTTGGAAATTGTTAAAGAACAAGCAGAAGGTATGAGAGATAATAAAGAAAAGTATATCTCTATTGCTGAAGGAGCAAAAGTTCAGTTAGAAGCTGTTGATAAGTCTTTTAATGTGTCTAAGGTAATGGAAGATATGAGGGTGGAAATAATAGATACGATGCAAAACTTAGCAGCAATAGCCGAAGAAAACTCAGCAGCAACGCAAGAAGCCTCAGCATCTATGGAAGAGCAATTAGCCTCTATTGAAGAAATTGCTAGAGCCAGTGAAAAACTAACCAATTTAGCTCAGGATTTACAGACAATAATAAATAGGTTTAAGATATAAAATATACACTATTGAAGCTATATTTATGATAAGAGAGGTAACCTGGTGTTCAGCTACCTTCTCATACCAACAAGGGATTAACAATTTGATGGCTCCCCAATTTACATATATTCTTAAGTATTGGTCAGTTATGGACACCCATGGCTGACTTTTTTTTATTCTATCCTTATTTAAGAATGGGCAGTATATCAAGTGTATGCTATTCTTTACCTTGCTTTTCTTTAGAGCGTTTGTCATTAATGATATCCATATGCTCAGCATCAATAACTTCTACTCCATTTTCTTTCGCCCAATTTACGCATCCTTTAAGAGCAGTAGGTAGGAATATGCGTGGCACTTTTACTAATTTAGCGCAAGCCTCATCGGTAAATTTTATTTTATCATCAATTCGATCGGCAGCGTAGCGTACAGATTGTATACTTCCTTCTCTCACTGGTAGAAGCTCTGGATGTGGGCGACGGAACTTTGTATACCAGAAATTTTTTGAATCCCTATAGCCATAGTCTACAGGAACACGCGGAAAATCTTGGGCTGTTACACCGTTAATGATAGCATTACGATATTTGGGCTTCATTAAAATTTTATCAATACGTAGAATAAAATGGGCTCCGAATTCAGATGTGATACCGTTGAAGTCGTGGTATGGTGGTGGATACCCATCTAAATTGCCTGGTGCATCATTTTGAGCATTATCAAGATGGCTCATCCAAGTACACTCCATTACCTGAAATGACTCTGAAACAACTTCTGGAAATTTTTCAGATGGGTTTTCTTTGGACATTAGCCCCTCTTCCAAAGTAAAAATACAATCTTTCATCTTATCTTCTGGTGTATCACCAGGAAAACCCATTCGAACAACCTCTTTAAAGTATTTTTTACTATCAGGAATGAAGTTAATACTGCATTTCCCATTTCGTAAGATGTTTTGGGCTGTATTAGATGAGTTGCGGCAACATAACAACATAGAGTAATAGTCTTTACCACCCACATAATATGGCTGAACTAGCGAATAAGGACCAAGGGTGGTCATGCCGTTCTCGGTGAGTGTACCAATAAGAACAGTGGGCATTGGGAAAAATGCAGAGGTTTGATAAAAATTATCAACAATCCGTAAATTTTCAAAACTGCTCATGAACTTACCTCCTCAAATTATGAATTCATTATATTAAATATTAATCTATAATCATCAAACCATAATCATGGTATTAATGCATGAAATATAAACTGTGTTTTTAGCCTCTACAATCAAACCAAGTGTTATCTAATGAAATAAGCGGATAACCACTTTTGATAACACTGAGTAGTCTATATCTTTTTGCATAGCAGAAGCTAAAATGGTTTCTGCAAGTAATGGACATAGTTCGGTATCCTCTTTTCTTCCGTGACGAACTAACAAATCAGTTAATAGATCCGATAAGTGAGTTCGCAGCAACAAATGTCGCCCGACAAATCCACTTGGGATACCTTTGTATTTCGACCAAATTTTTTCATAAAGTTGCACATAAACATGAATTTCATAATATATAGCCTTGACACCTTGCTCAATTGTAGATGATACTTTACAGCTATTCTGCATATTTCTTAGAGATGTAAGCCAATCTTCGGCCATAATGGAAGCAACGAGCATATCTTTACTGGAGAAATAGTTGTATATAGTGCCCACAGCCAAACCGCATTGCTCTGCGACTTCTCGAATTATAAGCCCATTGTATCCTTTCATAAAGAGTTGTTTTTTTGCAATGGAAAGGATATTGTTTTTTGCATCGGGTATTAACTTTGGCATATGCACACCTCGATTTATTATGAATGGATTCATATAAAATTATAAAACATTGTTAATATTATGTCAATGAAATCAAGAACCAATGCTTGACTTATTCAGAGGGAAAGTTGATAATATTGATTTGTCAATATAAAAAGAGATATTTTTTTGCCAAGTGTGCAATTGTACTTGAAATAATGTTGTCAGACAAAGCACTAATAATGCAACATACATGTTTTATTATAAAAGTATTTGGGGGTGCAAAATGGATAAAGCACTTAGAACAAATTCAAGGGTTGATAAAGAATTTTTACGAAATATGTTAAAAATAGCTCTGCCTATTATACTTCAAAACTTAGTTACATCCTCACTTAATATGATAGACACCGTTATGGTGGGAAGGTTAGGGGAAGTAGAAATTGCTTCTGTTGGAATAGCTAATCAATACTTTTTCTTTTATAATATGATCCTAATAGGAGTAAGTGCGGGATGCAGCGTTTTCATATCACAGTATTGGGGTAAGAGGGATTATACTAATATCAAAAGAATACTTGGTATAGGACTAGCTTCTGTTTTATTCGTTTCAATAGTTTTTATGATAGTAGGGTTCATTAATCCTGGGAAAATAATTTCAATATTTAATAAAGAAACCAACGTTATAGATATGGGAGGAAAATACTTATATATAGTATTATTTAGTTATTCTTTTACGGCAATAACCTATATTTATAGCTTTTCTTTACGTTCGATTGGAAATACTATTGTGCCACTAATAGTTAATATAGCTGCTCTTTTATGTAATGTGTTTTTTAATTACGTCCTAATTTTTGGAAAATTAGGCGCTCCTGCCTTAGGAGTAGAGGGGGCTGCGATTGCTACATTAATAGCCCGCGTAGTTGAAACTATAGTTATAGTATTTTTGGTTTATAAGGGTAATGGGGTATTTGCAGCGAAGTTATCAGAACTAAAAGATATAAGCCTTCAATTTCTTATAAAGTCATACAAAATTATACTGCCTGTTTTACTAAATGACGTACTATGGGCAATGGCCAGCCTTATTTATTCCTTTGTATATGGTCGCATGGGTACAGGTGCCACAGCAGCTGTTCAGATATGCAATACTGTAAGTAATATGTTTATGGTAGTCACATTTGGTATGGCAAGTGCATCATCTATTATGGTTGGTAACAGCATAGGTGAAGGGAAGGAAGATCTGACAATTGAATACTCGAAGAAGTTTATGAGGGTTTCTTTAGTGGTCAGTATATTCTTAGGCTTATGTATGGCATTAGCTACTCCCTTAATATTAAGCCTGTTTAACGTTTCGAATGAAGTAAGAAATAGTACATTGATTATGCTGTATACAATCTCCCTTATATTTGCCATAAGGTTCATGGGATTGGTTATATTAGTTGGTATTTTACGAGGAGCAGGGGATGCAAAAAGCACGCTAATAATTGAGACGGCTACGATGTGGCTCATAGGAGTGCCTTTAACTATATTAGGAGCTTTTGTGTTCAGACTTCCCGTACACCTTGTATATGCATTAGCGATTTTAGAAGAAGTAGTCAAGTTCATTTTAGCATTCAAAAGATTAAAATCACGAAAGTGGATTAATAATGTGAC
>JAAYPS010000168.1 GCA_012519655.1 Clostridiaceae bacterium
ATCCCTCTCTTTCAGTGCCCAAGGCGATTTTTTAATCTATCTACATATTAATCCAAGATTTCTACTCATCACTAAACAGTATGTCGGCACCTACAGCCTTTTCGACACATTTTTTCACACCTTGCATACCGATACCCATGTTCCCTTGAATGCCAGGAATGGGTATAATCGCTGGAAAACGCTCTTCCCTATATTCGTTAATATCATTCAAAATATTCGCGGCTGTTTGCTCGGTTATATAAATTACAGCATAATTATTTTCTGCCAACTCATGTAATGTCTTTGCAGCTTGCTGCATAGTTTCGACTGGGTAGACTGAAAAACCCAGAGCCTTAAAGCCTAATACCGCATCGTTTTCTCCAATTACGCCAATCTTATACATAAACCAAACGCAACCTTTCACGAATTAAATCATTTGATAAACCATTAATCTTACCAGTTAGTATAATTCTTACATTTTTAATCTCTGCCTCTTTAGCAAATAAAAATGCAATAAACGGTTCAATTCCAATAGTAAGCTGTTTAGCTTGCTGCGTCATATAATTCATTAAATGATCATCCAAGACTTTTTCTAAAGTTTGAATATTTCTATTATCCAAGCTTTTTATACTTTTCTGTATTGCTTTACCGTACTCTGTAAATTCTATATCAGCTAAAAAACTGTCAATAGGTGCTTCTACATTATTGAAATATAGCTCTTTATCAATTAATCCGCCTTCTAAAAGTACCTTTTTAATAAACTCCAATGGCTTATTAAGTGCCTTTAGCCTTATGAACATTTTGATGTTTGTAATATCCACAATAATGTCTGCTAGTTCATTCATAAATTTATTTTTAATGCCTTTTAGTTCCACATAAAACTGATGATATAATGCTTTATCTAAAATTAAATCTATGACTTGTGAATCCCCAGTTCTTGAAAAAACATCATAAACTTCTACAATGGCACTTTGCATAATCTGGTCAAGCTGCTCATAATCTCTTTCACGGATTATTCGAACCAATTCATCCCTGTCTTGCAGCCCTGTATCAAGAAGAATTGGAGGTACATCCTGGTTTGACAATTCAGCTTTTAACAGAACTTTTACATTGAAATAATCATAGCGCTTTTGGAATACTTCCACTACTTCATCATGTGGTCCAATTTCCAATAAAAGAGCATAGGTTTTTTTCATCTCTTCTGCCAAAAGCGCTTCAAAGTCAGAGACGCTTTTTAAACTTTCATTATCCATGCCATATTCAGCTTCTGACAGTACTCTATAGGCCTCCTCAGCCTTTGTGGCTTCGAGCATTCTATCAATCCTGTTTTTATCCAACAGTTTCAACTCCCTCGCTCTGAGTAGGCCAGTGGCATACGCATAACTATCCTGATTTACTTTTAACATTATATCCCTCATTTATGTAAAGGTTTACGAAAACAGCATATCTACAACATCATTTTCAAGCTCAGGCTTAAGCATTTCAAACATAATTTCGAAAGTACTGTTTATTTCCATCTCTCCATACCTTAAAATGAATCCACCCGCAGCCTTAACACTTTCATCTGATAATACAAGTTTTGCGCCATCACCTAAGGAGGCAATCCTTGTATTGATCTTTTTTAGAAAGTCCTCATTAAGCCTTTTTTTACTTTGTTCTGCAAGAAGTATTTCGCCTTTTTCATTTTTTGCAGCATCTACAATCATGTCTTCAATTAGCTTTTGGTAATCCCTATCTGAGAGTCTAAGTAATTTTTCCATTGCTGAAATAAACGCTGTTTCTATGATGTCCTGTTTAGCCTTAAGTAGTTCTTTTCGTCCTTCAAGCACTGCTGTTGACACCATACGCCTATATGCTTCTTTACCTTCAGCTTCAGCTTTATCAAGTATTTCTACCCTTATACTCTCAGATTCTTTCAAGGCATCATTCTTGATTTTTTCAGCTTGCTGTTGAGCCTGTTCTAATATGTGGCTAACAGTTCTCTTGGAATCTTCAAGAATCTTTGATTTTATTTTTTCCATTCCCCTCATCTGAAATGCTCCTTTTTGTTACACTGCATTTAAAAATTGAAACTCTTTATTAAAGATTATCCAATGATTAAGATGGATATAATTAGAGATAAAATAGCAAACATTTCAACCATGAGAGCAAGTGTAATAGCACTTCCTATAGCTTCGGGACGTTTTGAAATCAATTGAATACCTGATGCCGCAACCCTTCCCTGGTAGATAGCTGATATGAATCCTATTATACCAACAGGCAGCCCTGCAAGAAAGAGTCTAAAACCTTCTTCAAATGCCATGGCACCGTTGATCTTTCCAATGATTAAAAAAGCTATGACAAATCCATAAATAGCCTGAGTACTTGGAAGAGCTTGTAGAATAATTACAGAACCAAATTTTGATGGGTCTTCCGTTAATACACCCGCACCTGTTTGCCCAGCTAAAGCAACCCCTTTAGAAGAACCTAAGCCGGAAACCAAAAAGGCAATTATTGCACCAAAGATAGCTAATAATTGTCCAGTAAAAATATTTTCCCACATGTCAAAACCTCCACTTTCTTACGTTATTTATGCGGTCTGCAATGGCAGCTTTTTTAATTCCGCATCGGGTCTTAGTTTAATATATTTTGTATTAATTTTTAACGGACTAAAGGCTACGCCTCCGCCCGTATAAAACTTCCCAAAGAACTCTAAATATTGAAGCCTACATGTATGCACATATGCACCAAGGGCATTGATTGCAAAGTTAACAGCATGCCCTACCACCAGTATAATTACGGCAGCTAAAGCCTTTAACACAATCGGCATATCAAACATAACACTTAATTCATTAACAATAGAAGCTATGATTGAAGTGGCAAGCCCGAGAGCTAAAAGTCTTGAATATGATAATATATCGCTTAAAAAACCTACAACATCATAAAGACTTAGCACACCGCTCAAAAACTTACTGATAATATTCTTGCCATTTCTTCCTTGAGTTAGGACTAATAGGACTCCACCAATAATAAGTAAATACTTACCTATATTCACAAGCGGGGCTACAGCATCTGCATTTACTGAAGGTACATATGGCAACAAGGCGAACACTGCGCCAGTATAGAAAATGTATATAAAACCTACATCAAACAAGGCATCAAGGTATTTCTTGTCACGTATGAGATTAGCAGCTTTCACGGCAAAACCTGCATAGACATGAATTACTCCAAATAATAATGACCAGCTTAGTAACAGCTCTGGCTGACTAACTACGTCAAACCAGACGGCGTAAGGAACGAGCGCACTTATACCAAACCATCCACCAAACATCATACCCCAAAACACAGTGGAAATACCGCAATAAAATAATAACTTTGCAAACTTCCTTGTTTCGTCTTCTAATTCAAATTTAAGTAAGGCGAACCCTGTTACCAAGGCTAAAATTAAGCCATATCCACCATCAGAAAACATTAAACCAAAAAACATTATAAAAAATGGTGCCATTACAGTATTGGGGTCTATTTCTCGACTATTAGGAAGACCGTACATCTTTAAAACAGGCTCACCCGTTTCAGCAATTCCCTTGTTTTCAAGTAGGACAGGGAATTCCTCATCATCTTCCGGTGCTTC
>JAAYPS010000169.1 GCA_012519655.1 Clostridiaceae bacterium
AATATAGTTCAAGTGGTCATTACATCCCTAATTGGTATGTTTGCTATTTCTGGTGGTCTTGAAGGCTATATGAAGAAAAAGCTGCCTTGGTGGCAAAGAATTATATCAGTTATTGGTGGACTATTAATGATTGACCCAGGGATTGTTACAGACCTAATTGGAATTGTAATGATTGGTACAATTGTCATATTTCAGTATGTTCTAAAAAACAGTGAATCCAAAGCTGAAGTTGAAGTAAATCAAGCATAACCATAGCAAATTAGAGCCTCGGGTACATAGGTGACCTGGGGCTTTTTCTTGTTTGTTGATTTTCTGTCAAGTTTTTTATAACTGACTAATGCTTTCTTGATGCAAAACCTGTTATCGCGATAAATATGATGTAATTGCGGTCAATTGATTAGGTTGATATAATAAAATAATATAAGGTGATATGTACTACAGAGCTTCAAGCTGGTTTATAAAGCATTTTGCGATTGCTGCATAATTTATGTTACGATGTACAGTATTTGAAGGTTAAATAAGTTAAAGGTTACTTCGAAATAAAGTCTTGCAAGGAAACTGTCAACATATATTGTACAGTTAGTCTTTATATACGTTCAATAGTAAAACTTTTTAATTGGGAGATGTTTATGAGTTTACGTTTTATATATGGCAGAGCTGGATGTGGCAAAACACATTTTTGTCTTGAAGAGCTAAAGACAAAAATTGAAAACAAGCATAATAATTCTATGTTTTTATTAGTACCCGAGCAGTATACTTTCCAAGCCGAAAGAGATCTAATCGGAATGCTACAGGCAGGAGGGATACTTAAAAACGAAGTTCTTAGTTTTCGCCGCCTGTCTTATCGAGTCTTCAATGAAGTAGGAGGCATCACATATCCACATATACATCCTGCGGGGAAAAGCATGATTTTATATCGGATACTTGATAAAAGCGGCCCCATGTTTAGATATTTTAAAAATGCTGCTCAAAAACCCGGTTTCGTTAATGAGCTGTCAGATTTGATTACTGAATTTAAGCATTATAACGTAACTTTCGATATGTTGGATGATGCTTATAATAAGCTTGACGAAAATAGTGCATTAAAGCAGAAAGTAAAGGAAATAAATACTGTATATGATGCATTTGAAAAGACGTTGAAAGAACGCTACAGAGATGTTGATGATGATCTTACTATAGCAGCAGAAAAAATGAAGTTATCAAATCAATTTCGAGATTCAGAAGTTTGGATCGATGGTTTTTCGAATTTCACACCTCAACAATATAAGGTGATTGAAGTGCTGTTGTCACAGGCTAAGCGAGTTTCAATAACTCTTACAACCGACAGCCTTGCCGATGAGTCCTCAACAACAGATATCTTTTCTCCAGCAAAATCGGTTTACCGTAAAATAATAAATTTAGCAGCTAATAACAATATAATGTATGAGAAGCCAGTTTTTCTAAACCCAAAGCCACTACACCGATTTGAGCAAAATATAGAATTTTCTCATCTTGAGAAAAATTTTTATAAGTACCCATATCGCATATATCCTGATAAGACCAGTGCGATTACACTTTTTTCGTCAGTGAATATTTTTTCAGAAATTGAAGCTGCTGCGAGGGATATTCTTAGACTATGCCGTGATAAGGGTTTCCGTTTTCGCGATATTGCAGTGGTAACAAGGAACTTAGACGAGTATCAAAAGCTTATTGAAACCATCTTTAGTGATTATGGCATACCTTGCTTTATGGACAGTAAATTGGATATTTCTAATCACCCGCTTGTTAGGCTAATTTTATCCATGCTTGAAATTTTTACTGAAAATTGGTCATATGAGTCTGTGTTTCGCTACCTTAAAACTG
>JAAYPS010000170.1 GCA_012519655.1 Clostridiaceae bacterium
TTAATTGCATTCAGATGATGAGAGATCGTTTAAAAGCCAATGCTATTCCAATTCAATTACCAATTGGAAAAGAAGATCATTTTGAAGGAATTATTGATTTAGTTGAAATGAAAGCCTATTTCTACAAGGATGATTTAGGTATTCAGATCGATGAAGGAGATATTCCACAAAATATGAAGGAATTGGCTGATGAATATCATGTTAAACTGCTGGAAGCTGTTGCAGATCATGATGACGAGTTAATGATGATGTACCTTGAAGGTGAGGATATCCCAAAAGAACAGCTTAAGCAAGCCATTCGTAAGGCTACAATAAATGTAGACATGGTTCCGGTTACCTGCGGCTCGTCCTACAAGAACAAGGGAGTACAAAAGTTATTGGATTGCGTTGTTGATTATATGCCATCACCTCTTGATGTTCCGCCAATTACGGGACTTCATCCTGAGGATGAAGAAGATGAACATGAAGAGCTTGTAAGGCATTCTGATGACAACGAACCATTGTCAGCTCTAGCTTTTAAAATAGTGACTGATCCATATGTTGGTAAACTAGCGTTTTTCCGTGTTTATTCTGGAAAGATGGAATCAGGTTCATATGTGCTAAATTCTACAAAGGGAAAACGTGAGCGTATAGGAAGAATACTTCAAATGCACGCAAATCATCGACAAGAGATCACAACGGCCTACGCTGGAGATATTGCAGCAGCGGTTGGGTTAAAGTTTACAGCGACAGGTGATACGCTTTGTGATGAAGCTCATCCAATCATCCTGGAGTCGATGGAATTTCCTGAGCCTGTTATTAATGTTGCCATAGAGCCTAAGACAAAAGTAGGTCAGGAGAAGATGGCCGTTGCACTACAGAAACTTGCAGAGGAAGACCCAACTTTCAGAGTTTCTACAAATCATGAAACAGGTCAAACCATTATTGCAGGAATGGGTGAATTGCACCTTGAAATAATAGTGGATCGTCTGTTACGTGAGTTTAAGGTAGAAGCCAATGTAGGTAAACCTCAGGTTTCATATAAAGAAACCATACGCAAAGCAGCGAAAGCAGAAGGAAAGTTCATACGACAGTCAGGTGGTCGAGGTCAATATGGTCATTGCTGGATTGAAATTGAACCAATTAAGACTGGCGATTATGAGTTTGAAAATGCTATTGTTGGTGGTGTAATACCACGGGAATACATTCCTGCTGTAGATGCTGGTATAAGAGATGCCATGAATACAGGCGTTATAGCCGGATATCAAGTAATTGATATTAAAGCTAAACTATTTGATGGTTCATACCATGATGTTGACTCGTCAGAGATGGCTTTCAAAATTGCAGGTTCAATGGCATTTAAAGAAGCTATGAAAAGAGCTGAGCCGGTTCTGTTAGAACCGATTATGAAGGTAGAAGTTACAACACCTGAAGAATACATGGGTGATGTAATTGGTGATTTGAATTCTCGCCGCGGACGCATTGAAGGTATGGAAGCTCGCTCTGGTGCTCAAGTTATTTCAGCCTTTGTGCCTTTGAGTGAAATGTTTGGTTATGCAACTGATCTTCGTTCAAGGTCACAGGGAAGAGCAGTGTATTCAATGCAGTTTGATCACTATTCCGAGATACCGAAGAGTGTTCAAGAGCAGATTGCAAATACTGGCAATCCAAGGTGACACAAATTACCAAAATATTGACAGATAGAACTAAAATGTTATAGTATATTTTATAAGCTGTAAAATATCATTGAAATTTTAGCTAACAAATAATATAATTATCAACAGTTATAATACTGTATTAAGGAGGAGAATTTCGATGGCAAAAGCTAAATTCGAAAGAACAAAACCCCACGTAAATATTGGAACCATTGGTCACGTTGACCATGGAAAAACCACATTAACTGCTGCAATTACAAAAGTCTTGTCATTAGGTGACCAAAATATAGACATTAAGTCGTATGAACAGATTGACTCCGCTCCAGAAGAGAAGGAGAGAGGAATAACCATTAATACTTCTCACGTAGAGTATGAGACAGAAAACCGTCACTATGCTCACGTTGACTGCCCTGGTCACGCCGACTATGTTAAGAACATGATTACTGGTGCTGCTCAGATGGACGGTGCTATATTGGTTGTATCAGCAGCTGATGGTCCAATGCCACAGACTCGTGAACATATTTTACTTTCTCACCAGGTCGGTGTTAACTATATCGTAGTTTTCCTTAACAAATGCGACCAGGTTGATGATGAAGAACTTATTGAGCTTGTTGAAATGGAATTAAGAGAGCTTCTAAGCGAATATGATTTCCCAGGGGATGACATTCCCATCGTTCGTGGTTCAGCTCTTGAAGCATTAGAATGTGATTCAAATGATCCAAGCGATCCTAAATATCAGCCAATATTAGACCTTATGAAAGAAGTTGACGCATACATTCCTACTCCAGAGCGTCAAACCGATCTTCCTTTCTTAATGTCAATTGAGGACGTTTTCACAATTACCGGTCGTGGAACAGTTGCTACTGGTAGAGTTGAGAGAGGTACATTGACAGTTGGTGAAGAAGTTGAAATCGTTGGTCTAACAGATGAAAAGAGAAAGGTAGTTTGTACCGGAGTTGAGATGTTCAGAAAAACTCTTGATCAAGCATTTGCTGGTGACAATATTGGTGCACTTTTAAGAGGTGTACAGAGAACTGACATCGAAAGAGGACAGGTTCTTGCTAAACCCGGTTCCATTACCCCATACTCTAAGTTTACTGCAGAAGTTTATGTTCTAACCAAAGAAGAGGGTGGAAGACATACTCCATTCTTCAATGGTTACAGACCTCAATTCTTCTTCAGAACTACTGACGTTACTGGAAGTATTACTCTTCCTGAAGGTGTTGAAATGGTTATGCCTGGTGACAATATCACCATGACAATTGAAATGATTACACCTATTGCTATGGAAAGAGGACAGACTTTCTCTATCCGTGAAGGCGGAAGAACAGTTGCTTCTGGACGTGTTGCAGACGTTATAAAATAAGATAATCTCCATTAGATAGGGCTGAGCACTAAGAACTAGTGCTCAGCCTTTTTATTAGCAGAACACAGAGGAACACAAGGGGACGGTTCTTTTGTGTCAATTAACACAGAGGGACGGTTCTTTTGTGTTAATTTAGTTTTGCTATTGAATTTTCGCGGGCATAGAATACAGAGGGACGGTTCGAGACTACTGAAATACGATAAATAAAAATTGAAAAAATTAAAATAAAATACTACAGAATCATATACTAAAATCTATAAATAATTAAATAGGGTGCGAGATGTTGGGCAGTTCAGTAGCTTGTCCCCATGGCTCGAAAATATTAATAAATTTTCACCGTCTAAAGGACATGAACAAAAAAGTTATAGACCGGCTTTGTTATATCCGATCCTGTTACTCAGAAAGCATTAAACGGTTTAGTAACAATTGTTCCAATAACAAATTCAATCAGCACATTTTTTACGAGAGTTAACCTGGATAAATACAATATTAGAACCAAAGGTGACATTTTAATGGATCAAATTAAAGTGTTGGATTTAAGTGAAAGAGAGTATGAATTTATAGAAAAGGCTCCGAAAGATGTATTAAGTAGTGTAATATTATATTTAATGCCATATATGAAAAATTGCTGAACTCTTAATCCTGTTATTTCAGGCAAACTGTAAGCGACGCTTTTCCAGAGTCTCTCCTGAATAAAATCTGCGAAGGAACGGAACTAGACAAACGGGAATCCATTACTTAGATGGAAAGAAATTAAAGCAATATCTTGATATATATGATATTCCAAGCTATTATCGTATTGGTAGAGTTACTTGATTTATCATCTGTAAACCAAATGAAATACAGAAATTCTTTATTTTCTAAAAATCCTGTCTTTGACACTTGTGAGACAATAAAACTCTGGTAAACCTAGTGATACAGGCATTCCAGAGTTTTCGTGTTTTTTAGATAGTGCGTAATGTCTAATTCTTTTTTATATTTTTGGTTGTTAAACTTGTGATTCTCTGTTGATGATAAACCAGCATCTGTACACACAATAAATTTTAACACAAAAGAACCGTCCCTCTGTGCTAAACACACAATAAATTTTAACACAAAAGAACCGTCCCTCTGTGCTAA
>JAAYPS010000171.1 GCA_012519655.1 Clostridiaceae bacterium
AACGAATAAAAGCCGAAAGCCTCGGCGTCGAGATCATCGACGAGAATGCGTTTGACCGGATGATTCAATAATTTAAAATAGACCTTGTCAAATTGTTTTGCCTGTGGTATACTATGGCTCGTTAACGATTTGATAAGACGGCGCCATAGCCAAGTGGTAAGGCAGAGGTCTGCAAAACCTTTATTCCCCGGTTCAAATCCGGGTGGCGCCTCCAAATTTATACTCAATAGTTAATACAACAGAAAGCCCTTGATACAAGGGCTTTTTCGCATTTTCGGAGTTTTATCAGGTTGCCTTCCTGGGACTTCTGCCCTGAATCCCCAAATATATTATACAGCCCAAAATTCCTGGAACATTAACTATACAATTGTAAACACTTGCCACATCAATGGATAAAATGATATGATTAAAATATAATATAGTGTTTTACACAATAATAGGGACATATAATAATCTTCTAAATTCAACAATCTATACAACCTATGACAAGTGTCTACTAATATTCGTAAACGACTATTAAGAGAGAATAATAGAAAGGAATGTATGGGTTAGCTGTTCGCTAATCATATGAATTGCTTATGGAATATTTTAAAGAATTGTTAATAGGATTTGGAATAGGTGAAGATACATCGGTTTTTCTGGCTACTGTTATAATGATTACTATCATTGTTATACTCTCTGTAATAGCAAATTATATCGCAAAGAAAATAATTCTTCGTTTTATTTCAGAAATAGTTAAAAAAACAAAGGCTAAATGGGACAATATTCTTTTAGAGCATAAAGTGTTTCATAAAGCATCACATATTGTGCCAGCTATTATTATTTACTACTTTGCACCATCAATCCCAAATTATCAAGACTGGATAGAGAAGATTGCTCTCTGTTACATATTTGCAATCGGCATTTCAGCTTTGAATTCGCTTCTTAATGCAGTAAACGATATTTATAGTAACTTTAAGATCTCCAAAACCAGACCAATAAAAGGGCTAATACAAGTAGTCAAGATAGTCGTTTTTCTTGTTGGTGGTATTACGCTGATATCCATTGTAATAGATAAGAACCCACTGATTCTATTAAGCGGTCTTGGTGCACTCTCGGCAGTACTAATGCTTGTTTTTAAGGATTCTATCTTGGGATTTGTTGCAGGAATACAGTTGTCTGCCAATGATATGGTTCGTGTAGGTGATTGGATTGAAATGCCAAAGTATAATGCAGATGGTGACGTAATAGATATTACATTGCACACTGTAAAAGTGAAAAATTGGGACAAAACGATCACGATGATTCCAAGCTATACCCTAATCTCTGATGCATTTAAAAACTGGAGAGGTATGCATGACACCGGTGGACGAAGGATAAAGCGCTCTGTTTATATCGATACTACGAGTATCAAATTCTGTACAGAAGAGATGTTAGAGAGGTTTAAGAAGATCCATTACCTGACCGAGTATATTGAGAAAAAAGAGGAAGAGATCGCAGCATATAATAGAGAACATAATATCAACACAGAAAGCAAAGTGAATGGTAGAAGTTTAACTAACATAGGAACATTTAGAGTATATATTCAGAACTATTTGAATAATCATCCTCATATACATAAGGACATGATTATCATGGTTCGGCAACTTGCAGCTGGCGAGACTGGCTTGCCTTTGGAAATCTATTGCTTTACAAATGATACAAAATGGACGTTCTACGAGACAGTTCAAGCTGACATATTTGATCATATATTCGCGGTTGCTCCGGAATTTGAGTTGAAGATTTTCCAGAAACCAAGTGGCTTTGATATACGAGGCCTTAAATAACACAAATAACACAGAGGGACGGTTCTTTTGTGTTGTTTCGTGCACAACCCAGGCGAGACAGTTATTTTGGGTTCTTATGTGTTTGCATATGAAGTCTATAATAACAACACAAAAGAACCGTCCCTCTGTGTTCCGCTGTGTTCCTGTGTTTTAATCGGTAATTACTTCCTTTAACAGTAGCCTTTTACTAAATGCACCTCTTTTTTCAGCCTTGGAGGTTCTTATTTTTTCAAATTCTTGTAATGAAACACCCTTGTAATCAAGTATGGCGTATACTACTTCAACCAGATCAGCAAGTTCCTCTACACTATCTTCTTCAATATATTCATTAAGCTCTTCAGAGAGCTTAATATCAAGATATTCTTTGTAAATAATATCATCCATTTCCTCAATAATGGCCATTTTGCCCTGTGCTTTAATTATTTCGGGTATTTTATCTCTAATAAGTTTATCGTATTTGATTGATTTTTTTGCTGCCACTATTATCACTCCTGAATTTGTTGTTTATAAATTTGTATGGATTTATTAATAAGACGCTCTTTATAAAATCTTCTAGCCCTATAATCAATTACATCCTTAAAATGATTTATGAAAGCATCATTGTTTATGAATTCCTCTAATGAAGGATTCAAACAGAAATGCTCGTCACTTTCGTAAAAGAAGTCCGGTGAAGATTGCATAAGAAACCTAATGGGATTTCTCTTAGCCAAGCTAACATATTCTCTTTTTCCCCATTCCTTATATTTCGCAGTACTTTTATCTCTTAACATATCAATAGCATTTGACCCATGAGAATAAAAATCCTTGAAACTTTTATAGATATCCTCATCATTTATAGCGAGCTTAATATTGCCATTATTATAAAAAGCAAGTAGTATAGGCATCTTGTAGAGTTTGGACATTTTGGTATTTTCAATAGTTCTAATGAATGCGTGAGCTTTTGTTCCAATTAGACATATCTCAGCATCATCTAGCTCATTTATCTTTTTCAAGAAGGATAAATAATCTCTAAAGATATTAATATCACTCTTTCTTGAAACAGAGTAATAGAGTTCTTCTTCCATATAGGTATACATGGAAAGTCTTAAGGGTCTTTCACCACGTTTATCCTTAATTGAATAATACTCATCTATGACTTTCTCGTACAGACCTTTTTGTGCTTCATCCATACGCTTAAATAAATCAATTATTCGTAAATCAAAGTCGACGAAACAGCCATCTGGGTATTCGTCTTCATCTGGGATGTATCCTCTGGTGCCCAGTTTATTATAGTTTTTCATATCACCGGATAGAAAAAATGGTATGAGATTTGCCTTTTTGTAATTGCCAATAAAGTCTAGAACATTGACATATTTTTTATTTCTATATTTTCGTAAACCTCTGCCTAGCTGTTGTAGGAAAACTGTTGGCGATTCAGTTGGCCTTAAAAACATTACCATATCAACTTCGGGGATATCCAGACCTTCATTGAACATATCTACAGAAAATAACACTTTTATTTCAGAATTTTTAAGCATGCTGATTGCCCTCTTACGCTCTACCACATAATCACGATAGTTATTATTAGTGTTTACATTGTTGGATAAACTGTTCATATTCATTCCACTTATGACGGCGCATGATGCGACACCATTTCTAGAGAAGTATTCAGCCATGAAAAGAGCATGATTCCTACTCGAGCAAAAACCCAAAGCGCTGGAACTTCTATATTTTTGGTAGTGCCTAAGAATTAATTGTGCTCTATCGTTTTTACTTAGAATCTGCTCCAACTGTCTTTCGTCATATTTTCCGTTTTTGTAATCAATGCTGTTATAGTTTGTTTCATCATAAATTCCATAGTATCTAAAGGGCACGAGCCAACCTTTATTAATGGCTTCTTTAAGTCTGGCCTCATAGACGAGGTTATAGTCGCATAAGGCGAACACATCCTGATTATCCAATCTCTCAGGGGTTGCCGTAAGTCCAAGAAGAAACTCTGGTTCAAAATATTCAATTACGTTAATATAACTTGATGATACAGCATGATGAAATTCATCAATTATGATGTAGTCAAATTTGTCTGGTGAAAACATATTGAGATATTCTTTTTTCCCAAGAGTTTGAACTGTAGCAAAAAGAATATCACATTCGGTGTCTTTTCGGGTTCCGGTAAAAAATCCTGTAATTGCTTCGGGCTTAACACGGCTAAATGTTTTTTCAGCTTGACTTAGGATCTCTTCTCTATGAGCCAGAAATAGAATATTTTTATATGGCTTAGAGTCGAATGCAGCTAAAAATGTTTTACCAACTCCTGTAGGTAATACCAATAAATACCGTACCTGTATTTTAAATAAAAAAAAGATAAAATCTAAGAAAATAGATTTTATCTAATTAGATATATTAAATACTCCAGTTCCTTGTAAGGGTATGACTGTA
>JAAYPS010000172.1 GCA_012519655.1 Clostridiaceae bacterium
AAAAGATTCCAATAGAGGATATTGATGATAAAACATTAGATCGGTTGATGGGAGACCAAGCATTGTTTTCAAAAGCAGTTCGGGGCAGATATCCTGTCCTAATGGTTTATAAAATGACAGAAAAAAATGAGTTTAAATATGCTAAGCCCCATGATTATTACTATGCCTCATGGGAAGCATTGAATCGTGGCGAAGAAGGCTCTGCTGAAGGAAGTGGGGGACAAAAGTTAGCAATTAGTACATTTATGATGATGATGCTAGTGAACTATAAAAAGAGAACCATTGGAAGTAATAACCCATGGACTGTTTTACTTATGGACAATCCGTTTGGACAAGCCTCTGCAAAGCATATCTTGGATCCAATCTTTGAAATTGCAAGCAGTTTAAATTTTCAACTTATAGCATTTGCACCCCCAGAAATAGTAAAAATTGAAATAAGTAAGCGATTTCCGATATTTTGGGAGCTTCGTATAGAAAGTATAGAGAGTAATTATTCAAGCGTGGTCACTAGTAGACTTATTCATGGGGGGAGAAAAATATTGACAGAGGATTATGAGTGATTTAAATATCAAAGTGCTATTATGTTTTCCAGTTATTAACTGGAAGAGTGATAGAAATGTATTAGCAAATACTATTATAAGGCTTTTGCGATGTAACTTTAGAAAATATTAGCTATACAATATGTGCTGACTAGTATTCGTGCATAACCACAACATATCGTATAGAGGAACTCAAAAAAATAAACAATCGTAAAATTCCCATTATACGAGGAGATGTAAAATGAACGAAAAAATATTATTTAATAATGGATGGAAATTTGCAAAAAGCAGCTTAGATGTTACCGATTCGAATCTGTTGACATTTGAAAGTGTGGATATTCCTCATGATTGGCTTATCTATAATACTTTAGAGCTTTATGAGGATAGTATAGGTTGGTATTGTAAGGAATTTACATATAATAAAAAGTCCGATCAAACTCTCATTTGTTTCGATGGCGTTTACATGGATTCAAAGCTATATGTAAATGGTGAATTCGCTGGCGAATGGAAATATGGCTATTCTTCTTTTGAGCATGATATAACTGAATTTTTAAAAGATGGGGAAAATGAAATCCTTCTAAAAGTAGTATACCAAAGTCCTAATAGCAGATGGTATTCTGGGGCAGGAGTATATCGCAATGTATGGCTTAAAAGAAGAAACATCAATCACATTGTAACCAATGGTATTTACATAACAACGAAAAACAACGGCAGCAAGTGGGAAGTTGAAGTTGATACAGAAATAAATATCGATACAGATGTTCTGATTTCACATAAAATTATGCAAGGACAGCAACTTATTGCTTCTACAAAAGAAATTGTGTTGCCTGCTTACTCCGGTGAGAATAGTTTTGAACAGGTAAAGTCAGATGCAGGCAATTCTCGTAAAATGAATACACAGAAACTGTTTGTTGAAAATCCATTATTATGGAGTACTGAACAGCCTAATTTATATAAGATTGTAACTCAAATGGAACTGATTGATAAAGATAGTGAAGTGAGCCATGATAAGCGTGATATAAGCGACGACAGTCAAATATGCAATGCAAGCCATATATGCGATGAAAACAATATAAGAGATGTATGCGATACAAGTGATACAGAACAGTTAATTGAATGTATAAGCCAGAATATTGGTTTTAGGACTATTACACTTGACCCAGATAAGGGCTTCTTCCTAAATGGACAGAGCATGAAATTAAATGGTGTTTGCGAGCATCATGACCTGGGTGCTCTTGGCGCGGCATTTAACGTAACAGCATTAAAAAGAAGGT
>JAAYPS010000013.1 GCA_012519655.1 Clostridiaceae bacterium
ATATTGATATTACATAACCTGCGCTGGAAATTGATCTTATTGATAATTACAATCTATCTGCTCTTTTATATTATCATCTTTACAAGCGATTATAAATGAAATTTAACGTTATAACATAAAATTTTGGTAAAAAGAAATGTATACTAAAAAGATTGATGTGACGTTACAGAAGGATTTTAGAAAATAGATGAAAAAAAAATAAAAAGTGTAACGGAAAGGTTACTGATATGATAGTGAAAGCATTTTTGAAAAGATTATGGAACGCAAAAAGACCGGTTTTAACCGGCCTTTTTTTCGTCCTTTTTGTATTTTATCCGTGTGGCTTCTCCACCTCGTATGTGTCTTTCAGCCTTATTTTCTTCTAAAATTTTCTTTACCTGTTTTGCCATGGCTGGATTAAGCTTTCTTAACCTTTCAGTAACATCTTTGTGTACGGTACTTTTACTAATTCCAAATGTCTGGGCAGCAGCCCTGACAGTTGTTCTGTTTTCAATAATAAATGCTCCCAGCTCGAGGGCTCTTTCTTCAATATACGGTTTCACCACTGTTTCCCTCCTACAGCATCAGAACCTGCCTGGCTCGAGGTGTTTCTGTTAATATTTATATGCAATAATCGACTCGGTTATGTTTTTTGATGAACCTTGATTATTCTTCAGAAAACGGAAGAACTGTCTTTGGATCAATCAGTTTATCATTTTTGTACATTTCAAAATGCAAATGAGGAGGATCAGCACATTCAAATTTGGCAGTGTTGCCCACACTGGATATCGCATCACCAGCCTTAACCTTTTGGTTTACACTTACCATGCTGGCGCTAGCAAGATTTGAGTAAATAGACTTATAGCCGTTTTCATGGTCTATAGTAATGGTGATACCATAACAAGGATCTTCCTTGATCTCTTTTACAAAACCCTCAGCTACAGCTTTAACGGCTTCACCTCTCGGTCCCTCTATATCTATTCCACTATGTGTACGCCATTCGTCGAGGGTCTTTGAGTATAAAAGTCTGTCCATTGCATAATCTGTAATAATCTTTCCTTCAAGAGGTAATATAAATGTTGGCTTTTTGCCAAATAAATTTATAACCTCTTGAGATTCTTCATTCGGTTTAGATTTATTGTCTGGCGCAGGTTTATTGTCATCGGAGTCCTTCTTTTGGGGTGTGGTAGGTGCAGCTGTAGGCGCTATCGTTGGCTTTGCAATGGTTTCGACATCCTCATTAGCAACTTCAGGTACATTGTCAATTACATCATTTTTAGCAATTAGACCATCGTCATTGTCAATATCTGCTTCGGGCGGTATATTCATACCAATTTCATAGTCAAACCGTCTTTCAGGAGTTTTTAATTCGTCAATTGCAGCCTTATCCACTGCGTCATCGTCTATTATTGCAATTTCATCGTTATTATTTTCGGTTGAAGCACCGTCGGGAACTAGATCCTCTTCAAATTGATCTGGTGAAGTGATAAGATGATTTGTTGTAAAATACACAGCTCCCACCGCAAGAACACACAACCCTATAACCACCAGAATATAAAAGCCACTTTCTTTGAGAAAATCCTTTAACTTTTTTGTCCATTCTTTATCATCATTATAAAAACCTTTTTGATTCACATTGTCCACCTCCAAAAAATATTATTGCCAGTGGAAGTGGAATTATACATATGAGGAATTATTTTGGAATAATGATTTATGAGAGACTACTGATCTGGCTCACTGATTTTGTTTACAATAAACGTCATTTGGTTGTTTCAACTTTCATGAAGTCTTTGGGTGGCGTAATTGGTTCTATTGTTTAGCAATTTAAAAAATTCATTAAAACGAATGAAGAATAAAGTGTAACCAATCTATTGTTGAGCTTATTTACTTATTTAGCTCCACTATCACATCTTCATTTATTGGTTCTATTTCAACTCCAGTATAATAATACTGAAGAATATACTCATAATCCCGCCCCTTTTGAGCCAACTCATTTGCACCGCATTGACTCATTCCTACACCATGCCCAAACCCGTATGTTGTTATTTCCATTTCATCTTCATTTGGAAAACTTATTTCCATTATTGTAGAAGACAGTGAAAATAACTCCCTGAACTTTGTCCCAGGTATTACGATGCTACCTATCCTAATCTCCTTCGCTCTTAGGCTGTCAGTGTACTGGACTACTTCAAAGTCTTCTGATACAGGACCTAGGAATACTATTTCGGGATAAGATTCCATTAGTATTTCCCGAATTTTTTCACCAGCAAGCTTTACACTTTTTTTAAAACTTGAATAATCTGCTTCTCCTTCGCTATAAACACTTTTAAGATATGGTACGTCACTGACCGAACTCCATACCTCTTGAATATCTTCAGTTATTCCACCACTATTTGCATGATACAGGGGGTTTACTATTTCATCGTTATATGTAAGTATCAGTCCACTGGTACTATAAACAGCTTCTTCAATTTTAGCCCAGTTTTCCTCCACATTAGAATTAGGATACCAGGATTGATACATATCCTTTGGAATCCATGCCTGGCAGTGTGTTGAGTCGGTACAGACATGAGCTCCATAATGCCTTCCTGCAGTGCTTCCATAAATCCCAATAGCTCTTCCTAATGCATAAGTTCTTGCGGCAATGGCCTGGGCTTTAAGCGCTTCAATGGAAAAACTAGCTGGCATCTCTGCTGCCACCACCCCCACGATGTATTCATCTAAATCAACTTCTTCAATAACCTCATTTCTGGTATTGTATACAATAATATTTGTTTTAAAAGTAGGTTGCTGCTGTTTTTCAGGTTGCTCAATTTCGGGCTCTTTTCGATGGTTTCTCGAAAGCATTATGAAAACAAACATGCATACAATCAGCAGTATCAAAAGAGCCTTCTTGTTATTCTTCATTTACAAGCATGCCTCCTTACTCAACTTTGGCTTTGTTACTACGAATATCATCACATGGAAATCTACGCATGAAAATAATAATACATATCACTCAATTTATATGCTTAAGACTTTTGGTTAATGCCTTCTTTTGATATAATGGGTGCAAACACTGAAGCTGAGAGGTGTGTTTCAGTGCCAATCGCTCAGATGAAATGCATGCAAGAAAACTAAGAACTGTACATGGAGTTATGAAATGGCAAACCCGTTTATGTTAAAAGCAATAGAACAAGCAAAAAAAGCCTATGAAATGGATGAGGTACCTGTTGGAGCAGTTATTACACATGAAGGAAAAATAATAGCTGCAGCTCATAATTTACGCGAAACGCTTAACCAGGCTACAGCTCATGCAGAGGTTCTTGCTATTGAAAAAGCATGTAATGTTTTAAACACTTGGTACCTAACCGATTGTGATTTATATGTAACTCTTGAGCCATGTATCATGTGTGCTGGCGCAATAATAAATTCAAGGATTAGAAGCTTATATTTTGGAGCATACGATCCAAAAGCAGGTGCGTGTGGCTCAGTTACTGATGTTTTTCGTATAAAAGAACTAAATCATCATGTAATTATATATGAGGGAATTATGGAGCAGGAATGTTCTTCACTGCTAACTGAGTTCTTCAAAACTAAGAGATTGTAGAACAGAAATTCCTAAAAGCAAGTTTTTAAAATGACATAACACTGGTATAAAAAGAAATTCATTTAATATGTGTAAATCAATATTATCATTTTCTTCGTATACTAAAGGCTGCGAATCTACCCGCAGCCTCTAATAGTATCATTACTATTCAAGTTTTTTATCACAACTTTTTGAAAGTCTATTTTGGTTGTATTTTACTCCTCAGATACTTCTGCGTCAGGTTGAACTTCCATTGGGGTTTCTTCGTCTGTCACATCTTCTTCAGGTGCTTGGCCGCCCTCTCCAGCTGCTGCTACAACCTCGTCAGGATTGGATATAAGTGTAACACCATTTGGCAGAGCAATATCTCCCATGGTGATTACGTCCCCGCTTTGCATTTCTGAAACATCAATTTCAATTGAGCCAGGTAGATCTTTCATTAAACCCTGAATTTCAATTTCATCGCTAGTTACATTTAAAACAAGGTTATTTCTAATTAGTTGCTCATTTCCAATAAGTGAAATACCCAATTTCGTTCTTACAGGCACATCCGCGGAGGTTGCATAAAAATCGACGTGTATGGGGCCACCACCCAGGATCTGATACTGTATTTCCTTAACAATACAATCCCATTCGTCTTTATTTACTTTCACCTTGGCTTTAGAACCAATAGCATTACTTCTTAGGAATTTGCTTATATCGCTTTCATCAAACTGAATATTTAGATTATGTTCAATCCCCGGGCCATATATATTTGCTGGAACATAACCTAATTGTCTGGTTTTTCTCCCACCTTCTTTTCTTTCTGTGGCTATTAATACATTACTCATAGATAAATCTACTCCTTTCATAGTGTAATTAATCTAAAACGTTTCCTTCCTTAGTTATTACAAGTAAGGGTACAATATACAATTACGCAACTGAAGCAATAGACTTCCTGATTTGCTTGTGCAAGGTAACAGCGCTGTGTATGATGTAAATTAAATGCATACTAGATGATACAATCTCTATATAAAACCTAAATAGATTCTGTACATACTAAACTCAGATTATACATACTATGATAACACAAATATGACGATAGTTTCATTTATACTAAACTTCGTTTTTGGCTTATTTTGTAAACAAATCCTTTACAAATAACTAATATGGATAGAAAAATCTTACCTAACAACTTTTACTTTGTCAAGTTTTCTAGTAATAACTTGAATTTCAGGTGTATTCTGTCGGTTCTTTACGAGCAAATCAAATATTAAACGTAATTCCCTACAGACATTTTCCATACCTGTGCTTGGTTTACGTGTCTTTCTCATTCTTACTCATTCGGTATTTTCAGAAGTTGGTTTAATATTATATAAGTGTACTTCACTGGTTTCTCTGGGTGTTTCGTGTTGTTTGTTTAGACAGAAGAGTATCCGCATTGCCCGATTAAGTCTTATTAGAATTTGCTTGTGTTTTTTGTTTAGCACTTGTTATACCTGTTTGAATTGTATCTTATATCTAAAAAAGTTTTGCAACTCTTCACTGTGATTGTGTTATAAATGTTAGAATTTTATATAAGTCTAATTGCTGGACTAATTGCTTGCCTAATTGCTAGTCTAATTGCTAGTCTAATTGTTTGTCTAATTGCTGGACAAAATGCCGTCTTATTGACTTTCATGATTTTCTGCGTTAAAATAAAAAAGCACTTTATGAGATATTAAAGTAACTTTCATACCTATATATCGAAGAGGTAATAATGAAGCTGACTTGCGACCCTCAGCTTAATCGAATCCGATGGCTGACTGCTTTATTTTACTGGATCTTCAACACTTTAAGAAAGTTGTTTTTTAAAGAAATTAGCTCCTGTTATATGGAGTTTTGGATAATCAATAAAATATGGAGAAGTACCCAAGTGGCTGAAGGGTCCGCACTCGAAATGTGTTGGGCTAAGTGGAAGTTGTGTAGTTGAAAACCTTGATTTTATGCGGTTTCTACTGCCCTTGGAGTTCGAATAGAAGTGAATTTTTGAGCTGTTCTATCCGAGTTCTATCCGGGGCATCAATAATTAAATAATTTGGAGAAGTACCCAAGTGG
>JAAYPS010000173.1 GCA_012519655.1 Clostridiaceae bacterium
TATATGAGAAGTAAAGGGCCATTAAGGAGGGTAAATAACTGTATTAATATGGATATTTTTGAAATGATCAAACAAGAAATAATGGCTGACCCTATGAATGATTACTATACAAGAGATGGAATTTCGCCTTTGTTCAAAGCGTCTGAAAATGCTGGTATTGCAATAGTCGGGCAAGCACCAGGACGGAAAGCAGAAAAATCACAGTTATATTGGAATGATTTAAGTGGTGACCGCCTACGGGAATGGATGGGAATATCACGAGAAGAGTTCTATGGGACTGACCGTATTGCTCATTTACCTATGGATTTCTATTACCCGGGAAAAGCTAAACAGGGGGATTTGCCACCTCGAAAAGGATTCGCAGAAAAATGGCATCCATTGTTATTAGAAAAAATGCCAAATATAGAAACAATAATACTCGTTGGAAATCATGCTCAAAAGTACTATCTTGGAAACAAAATGGAGAAGAATTTAACTGAATCAGTAAGAAATTATAAAAACTATCTTCCGAAATATTTACCTTTAGTTCACCCTTCACCGTTAAACATTGGGTGGTTCAAAAGAAATCCATGGTTTGAAAGTGAAGTTTTGCTGGTTTTGAAAGAAATAGTGGGAAATTGTCTAAATAAATAAAAGTTGCTAAGACCTTATATTAAACAAGTAAAAATACAGCAGATATTATGGAAAAATACGTATTTGTGTTATATAATTACAGCAGGGAAATATTAGTTAGAATCCCCAAATACGGGAGGTCATGAAATTGATGGTTGAGTTTGATTACATCTGTGCACTTCTGGGATAGAGTTATAGATGAATACACAAATCTACGGTTTGAACTTATAAAAGCATATCCGGAAACAGAATATGATTGATGGTACATTAGGTGATGTCTTCTTTTTTGAGAGTTAACTAGTCCCTTTTGTTCTATCATGAATGTGTAACCGGTTTTGAATTATATATGCGTAAAACATTGAGATTTATTGATGAAGTCGAGGAGGGGGTAAGGTGAATCAGGATACTCTTAAGCATGCGGGAGAAATTATTGAAAAAAACACAGGAATGGGAACATACTGTGTATTGGCTCAGACAGACATGGATGACTATCCGACTGTGTCAACAATCACTGCTTCAAAGGCTGATGGGATCAACTGGATTACTTTCTGTACCGGATTAGGTGCAACCAAAACGAACCGAATTAGTAAAAGCAACAGAGCCAGTGTATGTTTTAATGCTGATAACTACAACATCACATTGGTTGGGGAAATGGAAGTGTTAACAGATCCGGAGATAAAACGGGAAATGTGGTATGACGGCCTATATAACCATTTCAGTGGGCCTGAAGATCCTTCTTATTGTGTACTGCGTTTTAAAACAAAACGATATAATTTACTGGTAGACTGGAAGGAAGCCAGGGGAACCGTTGAGTATTGCGATTAATTAGGCAGATGGTGGTAGAATGTTCTATTCAATTATTTAACTGGAAGGGGCGAGATAAATGGCTGAACTACCCGAAATTTCTAAATTAGCGGGACAAATGGGAGATACCCTGAGTGGAAAGACCATTCAATCAATTACCTTGTTGCAAGAAAAATGTGCTAATATCCCACCTGATGAGTTTCAAAAACGGGTCAATGGCGCCAAGATTATTGATATTCGTAATAAAGGGAAGTGGATCATCACTTCGCTCAATAACGGTGAGAACATCCTTTTGTCTCTTGGTATGGGCGCAGATATTTTATTCTTTGATGACGAAAAAAGAGAAGTTGATAAATACCAGATAAAAGTTACCTTTAGTGATGGAAGCGGCTATACAGCGCGTTTTTGGTGGTTCGGAAAGTTTTTGCTCGTTTCGGATGACGAATTAGAATCTGAACCGAACACAAAAGATATTGCGATTGATCCTTTTGACGAAAGGTTTACATTTGACTATTTTTCATCACTCCTGAAAGGAAGAAAGACACAGATCAAAGCTTTTTTGATGAATCAAAAGAATGTTAGCGGCATAGGTAACATGTATATGCACGATATTTTATTCAAGGCTGGTCTACATCCACAAAAGAAAATATCGGACATGGACGAGGCTGAAATAAAACAACTCTATGTAAGCATAACGGGCATATTAAATCTTTCGCGGGAAAAAGGCGCATTTGCTTACGAAAGTGATTTCTTTGGCCAAAAAGGTGGTTTCACAAATGATTATTTCCTTGTAGGTTATAAAGAAAACCAGGCCTGCCCAGTTTGTGGTGAGACGATAGTTTCAATAAAGACAGGCAGCACAACTTCTTTCATATGCCCAGCCTGTCAAAAAATATAAGAAATTACTTACTTCTGTTGTATATAAAAGTAGGGTTTGAGTTGTCCATTCGTAAGTTCATGGTAGTCTTTAACTAAAAATTTTGAAAATATTGTATGACGTTGGTGTAAGGCGAGTACAGAAAGTCCTGAAGGCCTCAAGAAAGTATCTTTATTGGGATTCAGAATTCTGTTTTTGTAGGTGAAATCACTAATGCGAATTTTACAGAACTGAAAGCAAAGCTAAAAATAGAACTGACAAGAAATACGATTCAATACTTTTTACACTTTTCGCACAGCAAAGTATTCACCGCGAGAAAATATTGGTATAATAAAGAAAGGGCAAAATTAAATTTTATTATCCGTCGATGTTAGATAATGCAAAAAACCCTGGGGATCGACGGAAATAAGAATTAAGCAAACTCAACTATTAGCAGGTTTTGTCCTGAAAATACTTATTAATTGTATTTATTTAATAGTGGCTTATCATGCGTGCTTGACGGGTTTAGAGTCTACCTATAAGGAATTGAAACATCCTCCACTCTTAGAATATAAATTAAAACTCATACCGTTTAGAGTCTACCTATAAATAACGGTCCTCCAGTGTATATCCTTAAAATTTAAAATGAA
>JAAYPS010000174.1 GCA_012519655.1 Clostridiaceae bacterium
ACGGAGAGGACACACCTGTTCCCATACCGAACACAGAAGTTAAGCTCTCCAGTGCCGATGATACTTGGGTGGAGACGCCCTGGGAAAGTAGGACATTGCCGGATTTATATAAAAGTCTTATGGTTATGTATCATAAGACTTTTTGCTATTAATAATACATTTAAACTGAAAAATGACCAACCTCAGTTATGAATTTTGATAAGGTTTTAAAAAATAGTTAATCATGGTACATTATAAGTAAATATATATTTGCTATTTTGATTAAGTATAGCTATACTAACTTTTAAAAAACTATATTTATTTATAATGAGGACTATGAATCTATCATTATGAGTATTAAGATTTATCTTGTGATAGACTGAAGTTATTAACTATATAAAAGAAAGGATATCCTATATGCGCCAATTCAAATATGAAACACATGCTCACACCGCAGAGGTTAGTAGATGTGCTTCAATTAGTGGAAAGGATATTGCCCGTTTTTACAAAGCAAAAGGGTATACTGGGCTAATTATTACAGACCATTTTTTTAATGGGAATACGCTTGTACCATCGAATCTTTCGTGGGAAGAAAGAGTTGAATGGTTTTGTAGTGGTTTCGAGAACGCATATACCGAAGGTGAAAAAATTGGTTTACATGTGTTTTTCGGATGGGAGTACACATATAAGGGTACTGACTTTTTAACATATGGTTTGGATAAGTCTTGGCTGTTGGATCATCCAGATTTGCTAAGTCTTAGCTTAACTGATTACTGTGATCTTGTTCATCGTGATGGTGGATTTATTATCCATGCACACCCTTTTCGTCAGGCAGATTATATTAATATGATACGCCTTTTACCACATAAGGTTGATGCTGTGGAAGTTATTAATGTCTTTAATACTGATTTTGAAAACAAACAAGCCGAGGAATACGCGAATAATTATGACCTATATAAAATAGCGGGTTCTGATAACCATCATGGACGCATTAAAAAATATAGTGGCATACAGTTTAATAAATGTGTTAAGGATATGTATTCTTTGGTTTGGGAAATTAAGTACGGTGAATACTCAATGTTTACAGAGCAAGAGTAATAAGAATTACAAAATAATAATAGCCGGGAGCATATAACTTATATATGCCTCCGGCTATTTTTCTAAAAACATATCGTTTATATTGTTTATAAATCCAATGGTGTTATAACGATTAGGTCTTTATGTAGTTGCAGAATGGATGCTGGAACAGATGGTGTAATAGGTCCAAATAGAGCTTTCTTCATGATTTCTCTTTTGTCATCGCCATTAGCAATTAATATAGCTTTTTTAGATTGCATAATAGGCTTTACTCCTAAAGTAATGGCTCTCTTTGGGACATCATTCCTATTTTCAAAAAACCTTGAATTAGCGTCGATAGTGGTCTCCCCTAAGTCTACACAGTGGGTATCCTTAACAAATTCGTTAGATGGTTCATTAAAGCCAATATGGCCATTGTGACCAATACCTAGAAGTTGTAGATCAATTCCTCCTGCTTCTTCTATCAGATTATCTAATCGCTTGCATTCGGCTTCGACATCTTCGGCTTTACCATTAGCAATATATGTACTTGATAAATCAATATTTACTTTTGTCAATAAATGCTTATTCATGAAGTAACGGTAGCTTTGTTCGTGGGTAGGATCAAGACCATAGTATTCATCCAGGTTGAAAGTTGTAACCTGAGAAAAGTCAACATCTCCATTTTTACATAGTTCACACAGATGAGCATATGTACCAATTGGCGTTGAACCAGTGGCTAAACCTAATACGGTTTGCGGTTTTAGAACAATTTGAGCTGCAATTATGTTTGCTGCTTTTCTACTCATCTCATCATAGTTTTTCACTTTTAAAATTTTCATAAATCTTTTTTCCACCTTTCTTAACATAACACAGTATCGAGAAATTGGAATACGATGATACTGGAGGGGAAACGTATTACTTATTGCTTGTCACTTCAAACACTAAAATTTCCATATCGGTGGACGAGGTGTTTATTAAGCCATGGCTGTCAAATGGTTGGTTTATAAGCACATCTCCGCTTTTTACTTCTATTTCATTGCCATTGACCTGCATTAAACCGTTTCCTTTCAGGATTACATATAGCTCTTCATTATCTTCGTGTTTATGGTAACCAATGCTCGTTCCAGAAGGAAGAACCATATAACGGAAAAAACGAAGATTAGTATGAAAGTCACTATCATTAAATAATACAACGTCCTTAAGTAGTCCCTTTCCCTTATGGCTTGTTGTTAAGTTTGGCTCTTTTTCATAATAGTTTTCAATTCTCATACTTTCTCCCTAATTCCTCCTAAAGGGTATTAATTATTCACTACATTATTTTATCATATAAATTTTTGTGTTTAAAGTAGTATAACACCTTTAATTGGATATGAAAAATTAAAATTTTATAACATTCGAATAACTTATATAACGTATAACAAATACCAAAGTGGAATGATTATATCTATTGGCAAGGTCAAGATTAATAACCAATGAAACAAATTAATCGACTTATCCAAGACATTGAGCGTAACAAGAACGAAGGGATAGGAAAACGTCGACTGAATATTTCCACCAAATGCATATTATGATACAATAGACTACAGAACAGTACGTCTAATGTGGTTAATCACATTACATATTAATGCTTTTGTTAAGGAGGAGACCTGTAATGAAAAAGTATAAAGAGCCAGTAGAATACGCTAAACAATCCTGCGATACCATGATGAGAAAATTCGATGCTAAGGACTTACCACCAGAAGGGCGTTTCCACTATCATCAAGGTGTATTTTTGTCGGGTGTTTATAAGAACTATGTTTTATGTAAGGATGAGAAATACTTTTCATATGTGAAAGAGTGGGTGGACTCTACTGTTGATGAAAATGGCGATATTCATGAGTTTGATGAGAGGCAATTAGATGATGTGCAACCTGGAATATTACTTTATCCAATTCTGGACAAAACGAAAGATGAAAGATACAAAAAGGCATTAGATAGATTGGTTGATGTAGTGAAAAATTTTCCCCGAAATGAAGAGGGGGGATTTTGGCATAAAGAATGGTACCCAAATCAAATGTGGTTAGATGGACTTTATATGGGAGGACCAATTTGTGCAGAGTATGCTAAGCGCTTCGATGTACCAGAATTCACTGAGCTTGTTATAGAACAAATATTAATGATGTTTGACAAAACAAAGGATGAAAAAACTGGCTTACTATATCATGCTTGGGACTATTCAAAAGAGGCAGTATGGGCAGATCCCGTAACAGGCAAAGCCCCAGAATTCTGGGGGCGTGCAATTGGATGGGCGGCAGTTGCCATTCTTGATGATTTAGACTTCATAGATCCTAATCATCCTCAATACAACACATTGTGTAATCTGGTAAGAGTCTTAATGGAAGCAGTGTGTAGATATCAATCAGAAGAAGGCTTATGGTACCAAGTAGTTGACAAAATGGGTGAAGAAGGAAACTGGTTAGAAACTTCATGCAGCTGTCTTTTTGTAGCGTCACTATGCAAAGGTATTAGAAAAGGTATTATTGACAAAAGCTACCTTGAACAAGCAAGAAAGGGATTTGAAGGTGTTATTGATTCATTGCAATGGGATGGGGAAGACTTACTAGTAGGTAATGTTTGTGTAGGAACAGGAGTTGGTGATTACAAGCATTATTGTGACAGGCCGGTATCAACTAATGACCTCCATGGAGTAGGAGCATTTTTATTAATGTGTGCTGAAGCGCAAAAAGTATTTTAGTAAATAGTATAAAAATAGTACATATTTTTAATAAAGATCAGTAAGGGGTGTTTTGACATATCGTTTGTGCATAACACCCTTTATACCAGAAACCAATCAAAGAAAGAAGTGAATATATGGAATGTGGGAATAATTACAAATTGGACATAAGTAATGGTCAAGTTTTAAAAATATATAGTGATGGAATAACCCTCGATACTATTCAATATCAAGCTGATGTTTATAAGAAAGTAATGGATACATGTAGTGTTGCTCCAAAGTTTTATGGTATTGAGCAAAACGATGGTAAATATATTTTGAAGTTGGAATACATACCAGGGAATAAACTATCAGAATCCTTTGGAAGGAATATTTTTAAATATAGAAAAAACACCCGTAATTTTGGAAGACTCCATAGAGAGATTAATGAAAACGAAGTTTCAGGGCTAATAACAGCGAAAGAGAAGTTTGAAACAAGCTTGCTCCAGTATGAAGATATAGGCAAAGATAGTTTGAAAAAACTTATGCTATTCATTAGCGATACAGACAAAAAAAACTTATGTTACGGAGAGCTTAGTTTAGAAAATGTTGTAGTGGATGATAAGGGGAACATGCGCGTAACTGATTGGGAAGGGGCCTATTGTGGTGATCCATTATCCGATGTTGCACATGCTTACTACTTGCTAAAACACATTACTCCTATAGGTGAAGGAGCAACCAAAATTCTAAAAGCAGACATGCAAACGAGGCAGTTTTTAGGTAGAGTATACCTGAAATCTTATTTTAATGGTAAGAAAGTTCCTATAAGAGAGCTGGATATGTGGGGATTAATCATTAGAATATACCATTATTCCATAGCCACAGAAGAAGAAAAACAGGATTTAAAAAAGGTGATATCTATGGGCATCGAGAAATTGCTTGAGGTATGACAATCATAATACTCCGATAGTCTGCAGTATCTTAATGGTTCCATCATATATACCTTCAGCCATATCAGCCCTAAATTCATCCGACTCAAGACGTTTATGGTCTTCTTTATTTGTTAGATATCCAGTTTCAATCAATAGAGCAGGCATATTACTTAATCGTAATACGCCTAGGTTCTTATTTCTGATACCATTGTATTTTGTATCGGTTTTTGCATCAATTGCATTGCCCATAATCTCTGCGAATTGTTTATTTGTATATTCACCATGTGTTTTATTAGTATAATATACCTCTGTACCATTATATTTTTCTCCCCCAGAAATCTTAGTATCAAAAGCATTTACATGAATGCTTATGAATAAAGTAGCGTTGTTTTTATTTGCAATTCTTGGTCTTTCAAGAATATTTTCATTGTAATTATAGGTTTTTGATTTGTATACTAAAGTATCTGTTTCACGAGTCATGACTACTGATATACCTGAATCTTCAAGCATTTTTCTCAGCTTAAGCCCAATATCCAAATTTATATCTTTTTCATATAAACCTTCTTTATATATTGAGCAGGTTCCAGGGTCAATGCCACCATGTCCAGGATCAATAACAACAATAATACTGCTAGTACTCGGAGATAATGTATCACTTTTTGAGGCATCGTTGTGGTTGGGTATGTTACTACGGGAAGACAATTCTACATCCGAGGGAGTAGAATTGTCTAATATAAGTGCTGAACTATCCATTTCAAGCATTTGAATTGATGATATTGGTGTTAAATTCTCTACTGAGGTTGTTGTTGGTACCGTTTCGTCAACAGAAGGTTCTCCACTTAATGCAGATGTACCTGCATGGTAGGAATAAGCGGGGATTGTTGATGGAGTTGTTTCAATAGTTAAGGTATTTAATGATGTGGATGTTTCAGCGATTGTATGAACAGCTGCTTTGGATTTCTTATCAGTAAACATAACAACTAATGAAATAATTAACAGAACAAGAATCATTAATGTAGCCAAGTATTCTATAGAATACCTGGAACGATAATACCCGCTTTTTGATGTAGAGGCATTCCTCTTACTTGTATAGTTATGTTTTCTTATCCTATTCATAAAGATCCTTTCAAAAAAATTACATACTACTAACACGTAATTGCTTTGTATGCTTTACATAATGTTGTTTATTTTGCTATAAAGTAAGTAATATATCATATGAATATAAGCACTAATAAAATTCTATATTTGTGAAAAGAACAAATATAGAATCTTTTTTATACCGTAAAAATGCACATGTGCGATTATATCCGAATTATGATAGTCCATGTTATAAGAAGAACCCTACCCATTAACACAATCAGATATTGCGAATGAGTACCCGGGAACCTTGTTATACATAATATTTCTAACGCAATATTTATGTTATAATATAGTTTAAATTCTACTATTTTTAAGGGGGATGCTTTTTGAATCAATTATTTATTGCACTTGACAGGGAACCTGTGCAAATGACTATTGACTTACTAAACAGGATGAAACCCTTACAAGGTAAGAGTAAGGATATTAGTATCGGCATTAAACCTAATCTCGTATGTGCTTCTCCTGCAAATGAGGGTGCTACCACACATCCTGAAATTGTAGAGGGAATCATAATATATCTATTGAATAACGGATACAAGAATATAAAAATCATTGAGGGTTCTTGGGTGGGAGATAGCACAAAAAGAGCTTTCAAGGTATGTGGATATGATAGTCTTTCAAAAAAATACAATATTCCGCTGGTTGATTTGAAAGATGATGACTACGTGACAATACCTCACAAAGAAATAAAGATTGATGTTTGTAAAACTATTTTTGATTTAGATTATCTAATTAATGTTCCTTTAATAAAGGGTCATTGTCAAACAAAAATAACTTGTGCCTTAAAAAACTTAAAAGGTGTAATACCCGATAAAGAAAAAAGAAGATTTCACACGATGGGTTTGCACAAACCAATTGCCTATCTAAATGCAATTGTAAAACAAGATTTAATTATTGCTGATGGAATATGCCCTGATCCATATTTTGAAGAGGGAGGAAGACCTCTTCAAATGAATAGGATTGTAGCATGTTTTGATCCAGTCTTGATGGATTCTTATGCTGCGAAAATACTTGGTTATGAACATAGTGATATAAAATATATCAAAATGGCGAAAGATGAAGGTATAGGCAGCTTATTTGATGATGATACAGATATTGTATATATATATAATGATCAAATAAATGCAGATGAACTAAAAGTAGTTCAACAAGATAAAAAGTATATGGGTATGGTTGACGAAGCAGATGCATGTTCGGCATGTTATAGCAACCTTACAAGTGCCATGGAAAAACTTGATGAAATGGGGCTCACCGACAATATTGTAGATCAGATATGTATAGGGCAGGCATACAAAGGATATGAGGGTGAAATAGGCATTGGAAATTGCACTTCATGCTTTAAATACCACCTAAAGGGATGTCCACCGAGTACCGATGCAATAGTAAAGTTTCTTAGCGAGATTGCTAGTCAATCATGAATTGCTTATATGATATTTTTTCAATTTTTATCACTGGATAGTATTGTATTTGATGAAGCTTAGATTATTCAGAGAATATAACATATCATTCGAAAAGGGTAATTAAATATGAAAAAGAGGGAGGGGGCTACCCTCCCTTTTGTATCTAACTTTTTTATACGAATTTATTTGCAGAAGCCGTAGTTAAATTATAAGATTATCCATTGTGAACAATAACTAATTTAAAACTAAGGCTCATATAATTTATTCGTAGAACTTCTCATATGCAGCTAAACGTTCGTCAATGATAGCTTGCCCACCTGAGTTTAGATAATCCTGGAAGAGTTCATCCCATACTTCATCAAACTGATCGGTTGGACAAATAATAGCCTGCGCTAATAAGATGTCACGTTTATCCTTGAGCACCTGACCCATACCTTCCTCAGCTTTGATTTCTCCAACGTTGAAGTTTTGAGGAACAAAACCATCTCTGTTTGCAATTTCAAAAGATTTTTGAATAAACCTAGCATCAACACCTGCATAACCAAGTGCTAGTGATCTGGCTGTAAGATCGGGGTCTCCTAGTTCTAAACCATTAATAGTGATAGTGTAATCTATGTTGTTACCCGAGTTCATAATTTTATCGCCTGTTGCTGCTATTAATTTAATAGCGCCGTCAGGCATTACTTCATGTGTAACTCCTTCTTCTCCAATCTGGAGGAACTTGCGGTTTTCAAATGTTGAAATCCAGTCAAGATACATTAATGACGCTATAGGCTCCTTGTTGGTTGCTGGGAAGAATACTTTACGGTCTACTGATGAATAAAGTAGTTTCTTGTATTTTCCTGCATCGTTCGGGAAAGGATCAACTGCTATGTATGCAGCATCGGGTGAAATTCTCTGTAAGTTTGCATGGATTCCTTCATCACCATCACGGTATGGGTTATCCCAGTTCTGAATGATGGCTCCAACGTAACCAGCTTTACACATGTTACCTTCTGTAGTGTCGCCTTCTTTGTATAGTGGGAAATCTTGCCAAATAAGTTTAGCATTATACCACTCATTTAGTTTACGGACACCTTCCTTGTATCCCGGCCAGAGTAATTGTCTGTCGTCAAATCCATAGACATAAAGGTCTTTTTCCGAAGTATTATCAGGTACGAAGGAGACCAACAGGTTGTTACAAGCCCAACCAACATCAAAAGAGGTAGAGAATGGAACCATCTTATCTGCATCACTACCAAGAAGTAGTTCAGCATTTTTCTGGAATGCATAAAGCATATTTTCAAATTCTTCGAGTGTTGTTGGTTCTGGAATATTCAATTTCTTTAACCAATCTTCGCGAACAAAAGTATTAATTCTGGGTATCTGAGCTCTTATAGCTTCTATTGCCCAGATTGTTCCTGTTTCAGGATCCTTATTATAGTAAATGTTGTAATCGCCTAATAGATCCCAAAGATTTGATAACATAGGTTTGTTTTCCTCAAGAAGTGGAGCAAGATCAATTACCCCGCCCATGTTAGCATAAGCTTGAATGGTTGGATAACTGTATGTAACACAAATATCTGGAGCATCACTTGCGGCTAATAAGTTGTTAAGAACATCAGTTTCAGTCCATCGTGGAACGGGTACGAATGTAACTTCCACATTGTGGTCACGAAGCATCCCTTCTTTAATGAAGTCTGTATAGAAGTTATCTTCTGGCTTACTACCGCCGTCATTACCACGGTCATAAATTTCAACAGTGATTTTTCTTGTTTTAACAAATTTGCCGTCAACTATTTCTGCGTCGTCTTGGGGTTTCTGAGTCTGCGCTGGTGCTTTTGTAGGCTCTGCAGCTGTTTGTCCAGTCTTCGATGAGTCTGGAACACAAGCTACTAAGAGCGCCATGAGCATAATACAGACTAGTCCAATAGATATAGTTCTTTTCATGACAATCCTCCTAAAAATATTATTTGTAAGACACAATGTGTCTTAGATACAAGTTAACCTTTTACTGAACCTAAAGTTAATCCAAAGATAAAATACTTTTGAACCCATGGGTAAACTAATAAAATGGGTACAGTTGCAAATGTAACAGTAGCGGCCTTAATGCTATCGGAAAGCCCAGGTTTAGAGAAACCTTCCTGTGTTGCAATATCAATGCTTGTTATGCTATTAAGAATATTGTAGAGTAATAATTGGATCGGCCAGTATTCTCTTTTATTCATATACATCAGTGCATCTGAAAAACCATTCCATCGCCCTACAGCATAAAATAAAGAGAGCGTTGCTATTACTGGTGTGGATAAAGGGATATATATACTTGTAAGTATACGAATAGGACCTGCACCATCTATTTCGGCAGACTCACGCAAGCTTTCTGGTATACCATATAAAAAGCTACGCATGACAATCATATTAAATACACTCAGACAATATGGAACAATAAGTACCAGTGGTTTATTGAGCAATTGTATATCTTTTAACAGTAAATAGGTTGGAATTGTTCCTGCATTAAAGTACATAGTAAAAATTATAATAGTATTGAAAAATTTGCGCCCCTTGAGATGATCGTATGTAAGTGGATATGCACATATTGTTGTCATTAACATGGATAGAATAGTTCCTGCGACTGTGATTATTGCAGTCCATAGAAGAGACCATGTATATTTTGAATCACCAAGAACCATTTTGTATGCATCGACATTAAAGCCCTTTGGCCAAATTGTAACTTGATTGCGGATTAATGCTTCAGTAGAGCTAAGGGAGCGTGCAAAAATATTAAGCATTGGCAAAAGACAGACAATAATTAATATGATACATAAGGATACAACAACCACGTCACCAATTGTAGTTTTATTTGAATTAATCATAGTAAATCCTCCCTTACCAAACACCGCGTTCGCCGAATCTCTTAGCTAGGGCGTTAGCAACAAATAGAAAAATAACGCATACTACCGACTGGAACAATCCTACAGCAGTTGTAAGTGAAAACTGTAAACCTTTAATACCATGTGAATAAACAAATGTGGCTATAACGCTTGAAACATTTTTTACCAAGTTATTGCTCAACGCATATGGACGATCAAACTCACTACCTAAAATACGTCCAAGGCTTAATATCAGTAAAGTAATAATAGTGGGTCGTAAACCGGGTAATGTAATATGCCACATTTTCTTAAAACGACCCGCTCCATCTATGGCTGCTGCTTCATATAGCTCGG
>JAAYPS010000002.1 GCA_012519655.1 Clostridiaceae bacterium
AGGTCATTTGATCAACAATAAAAACATTTTCCGGCAACTCAGGTGTAATTCTTATCTCTCTTGCTTCATACTTTGACATATTAGATATTGTAAGAGGAATGTTAATAATTCCACCTGCTTTTCCTTCGGGTATTTCCACAGATGTTATTTCCAACACAGGTTGATATTCCTTTGTATCAACTGATCCACCGCCTGTGTTACCACCTGTATCACCAGTTTTATCATCTGGTTCAGCATTTCTAATATAAATTGAAGTAGAAACGCTTTTTTCCTCCCCACCTACCAAATATGTAATTGTAATAGGAAGATTTTTATCTGCATCACCAGTATAAAACAATTCAAATGATTCATTATCTGTTCCACCATCACCTGCAATTTCTCCTGCAAAAGGAACATCCCTTCCTCCTGAAGATGGCTGAAATGATGCACCTGCGCCAAAAGTTACCATTACATTTTCAATTTTACTGCTACTGTCATTTTTAATTGTCAGATTCAATGTAAAGGTATCACCTTCATCAATATCTTTATTATCATTTGCCACATATTCGCTGATATATACCCCACCTACAGCAAAAACGGTATTACTTCCAAATACCATTGTTACTAACATCACCACTATCAAAAAAATAACCCTTATTTTCTTATGCATTAATTGCACACTCCTTCATTCCAAATTTTTCATAGTATTTATCTCTAGTTTCAATATCTTCTATCTCGCCATCTTTAATATATACTATTCTGTCGGCATATGCTGACGCTTCGTTATCATGGGATACAAGCAACATGGTCTGACCATACTCTTCAGTCATGCCTGCAATAAGCTGCATGATCTCTTCTGTGGTTTTTGTATCCAGATTTCCTGTAGGCTCATCTGCCAGAATAATTTCTGGATTTTCTACAAAAGCTCGCGCGATACTTACACGTTGCTGTTGTCCACCACTCATTTGGTTGGGTTTATGATGAATTCTGTTCTCAAGCCCAACTGCCTTCAACATTTTTAACGCTTTCTTATTTCTCACTTTTCTAGAATATCCTTTAAGAATCAGGGGAAGCGTTACGTTTTCAAGTGCAGTCAAATTAGGTAGAAGGTTGTATGACTGAAAAATAAAACCTACATACTTCTGCCTAAACTTTGCAAGCTGTTTTTCATTAAATTTTTCAATATGAGAACCTTTGATTACAATACTTCCTCGGGTAGGTTTTTCAAGCCCTGCAACCATATTAAGTAACGTTGATTTTCCCGATCCAGAAGTACCAAACAGACAGCAAATTTCGCCTTTTTTGATATCAAGATTAATACCGTTAAGGGCGTAAACCCTTTCTTGACCCATACGGTAAACCTTCTTTAGATCTTTAATACTAATAATAGTTTCCATTGACCTCTCCTTCTGTGACCCTCTAGCAGTATCATATCATTCTATAAACAGTATTTTTACATTATTAGAATAATATAGATATGTCAATAGGTTATTTGGTTATTTGGTTGTTTGTGATTTATTTCTATTCACGGCAAATATTTATTAAGCACATCGCTAAAGCCTTTATTAGCAAAGCATTTATTATGACAAATTGTTAAACATTTTTCTTAAGCCGTTTTATCTTGACACACCATAATCTATTATAGTATGACGTATAGCAAGCAAAAAAGTTTCATATAAATGAAACTTTTTAGAAAATTATTACTTTATTTTGTATTTCACTTAAAAAGATTGGCTACTATTCAAGAAACGGAAGTGTTGTCACATCATCAGGCAAGTCTGCCAGATAGATATTACAGTATCCACTTACATTACTGTTAAACAAAATCTGCTTACCATCGGCTGTGAATCTTGGGTGTGGATGGTGACTTCCGTAGAAAAAGCTTCCGTCGTGCATGCACAGAACTCTTGCAGGATCAAAACCTTCTCCGTTATAGTGATATAGCTTAATGCTTTTTCCTGAATCACTCACAATCAAAGAAAAATCATTTGAGTGAATATGATCAGGACTTGGAAGAGGAACGCATGGAGCTTCCACTTCACCAGTGTTATCATAACGCACATAACCAAATAGTGAACCTCCTTCAGGTTGGTGAACCTGATAACCTATTTGCTCACCATTGGAGAACCAGTATTCATGACCAATCTGTTCACCTTCTACCTTACGGGGGCGAATTTTTGTTATTTCTCCCTTTTCCACATCCAGAAGCCAAATCCGATGATCTACCATGTGCCAGGGGCCTTCGTGGCAGAAGGTAATGAGATTGCTCTTCGTTGGAGATGGATTGACATGTCCTAACCAACAGTATTCCTGATGAATTTCTTCGTTACTTCCGGTTTCAGTATCGGTTTTAATGATGCGGCTATCAGGCTTAGCCTTAAACACCTCACTCATGCCTATGTAGCTTGCACTAAGATTGGCATAGATTTTGTCAGATAAATCTTCTTGTATCACGCTATATACGTATTTTCCATCTGCACCTACAAGACCACCATGCACATTGTACCCCACAGGTGGAGTATATAATAATCGGTGTTTTAACGTTTCCAGTTCCAGAGCATAAAGCTTGTTATCGAGAGTATAGTATATCTCAGGGCGAGTGGGGTTTACATCGTTAGAAAACCTGGGAGTATGTTTTGCATTCGCTGGAAAATCTGTTAACCTGCTGATTTCTCCACTCTCAATTTCAATACTGAAAAGATTGGTTGCATTGCAGCGATCAGAACAAAACACCAATCGTCTATTTTGATCCCACCAGCCATTGTTTGTAAAATAAGCATGATGACTATGCCCCAGATAAGAAGTTAGCTGATAGACGTTAATACCACTTACACGATCTTTGATTAGTTTCTTTTCAGAAGGATATACTTCAAATGCTTTCATTTTAGTCCTCTCTTTTCTACTTTTTTATTGGAATCTTTCTCTCACGATAGGCAAATGCAAGATAATAATATCAGCCCTACCTCCAATTATAACATAGTTAAATGAAAAGAAATACAATCTTATGGAAATGTAAATGTATTAAAATGTAAAAGCGAATCATATGTACAACATTTCTTGGTTATGTTATAGTTAAAGATGATATAGTTTAATAGCATTTTATTCCAGGTATACACTCATCCAAACCGCTAAAACTATAGTCGGTGATATTATGTTAATTATATATGCTTTTTTAATAATCGTTACCGTTGTTTTTTATGAAGTGGTTAGTTTCATTGTCCATATCGTTTACCTTGTCAAAATAAGCAGCATGGTTGATAACATAAACAGCAAGTATGATCTTCTATTGTTAAGGCTAAAAGACTATGAATACTGTATTGCAGAAGTTTTTAGACGTCAAGGATATAGAGTTCAATTGTCAAATCATTTTGGAGATGGTGGAAACGGGATTATCTTAGATGATATATATTATGTAATAGTAAACAAGGTTAGTTTCCATAACCTTGTTGAAATCGAACAAGCAAAAAAGCTTATTAAGCACATGTCTGACAATGACATACACAGAGGTATGATAATCACTTTAGGTGATTTTAAAACAAATACAAAAAATTACTGCCACACAAATGTTATAAAATGCATAAATGGTGATCAACTTCTTCGGATGATCAAAGATGTGCAGACCGAATCGGTTGAATCTATCTTTTCAAGGTATTTTCAGTCATAACGATAGAAATTATTATTGATAATATTTTCTCTCGTCTTGTTTTGTTTCGTAAAAATAAGTTGTGTAAATTTTCTAGCTGTGTTACAATTGTAATACCAGGTAAGTAATACGAACGTATTGCGAATATGTTAGTATTATGAATATAGAGGAGGGAAAATTATGGCTCATATATCTTTAAGGGTAACTGATAAAGAAAAAAAGACAATGGAAAATTATGCTGACTTTCATGGAATAACCTTGTCTGATGCTATAAAGAATGTTTTCTTTCAAAAGCTAGAAGACGAATATGATTTACAAACTATAGCTGAATTTGAGAATGCAGAAGAACAAGGTGATGTAGAATATAAAACTTTTGACGAAGTTATTAGTGATCTAGGACTTGAAAATGAAATATAAAGTTGTATTTACGAATAAGGCAGAAAAAGCTTTAAATAAGATTGACTATTCTCATAAAAAAATAATTCTATCCTGGATTAAAACTAATTTAGTAGACTGTGAAAATCCAAGGCAATATGGAAAAGCTCTAACTGGTGATAAAAAGGGTTATTGGCGTTATAGAGTCGGAGCCTATAGAATTATCTCAAGAATAGATGATGACAAATTAATAATTATTATGTTCAACGTTTCCCACAGAATAGATGTCTATGAATTTTAGATGATAATGCTATAGTTAAAAGTAATATACAAAAAGGAATTATTATGGATAATAGTGTTTTAGATATTTTCCATCCTGTAATTAAGGAATGGTTCGAAGGCAATTCCTGGACACCAAGTCCGCCCCAGGAGCCAATAGACGCTGCTGCAAATTTTTTAGGCGGTGTGAATAGCCCTATTGAAATAATTAAACCCGATATTGAAAAAAGTAAAGATTTGGAAGTTCAACTTCCTGTAAAAGATTTCAGAATTCTTGAGCAAGGCACTGTTTGGCCGGATATATATGATGTTTTACATAAACATATTAAGCAAAACGAGTCAACAATTGTTTTCGTTAATAATAGGGCCACAGCAACTCAAGCTGGCTTTCTTCCCGAATTGGACAGAATGGTTTTATGGCGTTCTCACTGAAGGCGCCACTTGAGCTGATATTATTTAGCGATATCTTATCAGTTACTTATCAGTTTTCTTATAACCTGTCGGCAACATAAAGATAATTGTCGTATTAACCTAAGTAATTGACTTTACTTTGTGGTTATGAACCGCATGGTTATCCACCTGGTGAATTGAATGAACATCATCAGCATGAAATTGAATAATTAGAGGTTGGGATGAGGGATCGAGCCATTTTATTATCTTCATGAGGTTCTCCTCAGATATAGCGGTACACCCTGCTGTATGGCTATCTTCACCCTTCCAAATATGCAAAAATATAGCGCTACCTTTCCCAACAATCGGATTTTCGGTATTGTATTCTATCACAATGAAATATTTATAAGGGTCACCAATGGCATATAAATCTTCAGCCGAATCCCATCGCTGTTCTACAGGACCTTTCTGATATGTATTATAAAACTCTGATTTCATATCATCCACCCAGTATTCATCCTCATTAAACTGGGTATATGATAGTTTTGTTCCGGGATTCTCATACCTGCCAAAGCATCTGTATATTGAAAATACGCCAACAGGTGACTTTTTATCGCCTTCGACTTTGTTATTGGTAAGCCCATTTAAGCCAACAACTGCATCCATAGGTTCGAAGGCCTTTTGCCACGTATCGTCATACTTTTCATATGCATATAACTTTGCTTTATTTTGTTGGTGATTATCACCTGCAACAAGAATTACCTGCCTAGAATTTCCTATTGTATCTGCCATACTTACCAGCGTATCAACATATGGAAGGGTTTGAATAGCCAATTCATCATCGTCTAAGAATTTATCAAGATCAACATCAATAATGTTGTATTTGTCTGAATCACTATCATTATAGTGCCACCATTCTGTACTTATAGTGGTAAATCCATTCTTAATCATTACATTAGTCAATATTTCTACATTCCTTTTTGCATTCTCAGAAATATCTTTATTACTTCTTGAACCCTTTCCTGTGAAATCATCAAAGCCAGAGGGCATTTCCAATTCATTACCTTCCATGTCCACGAGTGTAACGTCTACTGCAGTGCCACGATTGTGCTTTGAGCCGCCCTTATCAGGATTAGCTACAAACCGCGAGTCAGGAACAATTTCATAAAATATACGCTGTACATATACCGGTCTATATGCATCCCATACTTTAAGTTTGTATCCCATCTCCATCAAATCTTTGTTAGCATTTGCAAGTTTTTTGGCTGTAGATTCTCTTAAAACGCATACTTCGTTTGGGTATACAATTTTACCCGTAAAGTTATCTTCGGTAGCATATCTTAACTCAACAAGTATATTCGGGTCAACATCCTGTACACGTACGAGACCGTTAATAACTAATAGATGTGATTGATTGTTACTTGTAACGTCTGCTCCATCAGTATCTTTAGTTTCGTCAGATTTGTCTATTCCATCTTCTTCACTGGTTTTATCAGATTCAGCTTCTCCATCTGCTTCATTGGTTTTGTCAGACTGAGCTATTCCATCGTCCTCATATAGTTGCCCAGTTTTATCAATTTCGTTAGTAGAACTTAGAGTTTCATCTTCCTGAGTACTTTTGTTAGGACTATGATTATTAATATTACTTGTATCTTCATTATATGAACCATTTGCATTATCTTTTTCTTCAGTGTATGAGCTATTAGTATTATTTGACTCTACTACTATTGAACCTGTCTTTTGCTCTTTTTCTTTTGCTATATGAGTTTTAGCACAGCCACTAATAATTATAAATAATGATAATAAAACGGTGGTAAACCAATATTTTCTGTTTACAGACATATTTCTCGCCTCCATACGTCGCAGGTATTTAAATTATCGACGCTTTATCAAAAGTGCCTTAGAGCTTGTCACATATTGAGATTTTGCTCCCAAAATCTAATGTACTTCAACTGCTGTCGAAAGAAGCATTATATATTCAGAACCCTTACTATTACACACATCTAATGGTGTTACCGACACTTGATTTAGTGGTATGGCAGTTAGCTTTCCATCGTTTTCTTTCCGATAGACCGTTGTAACATCATGTATTATGTAATGTCTTTGTTGGAATTTACCCAAATACATCATAGCGTGTCCAGGCATATACAATGGCGTTCCCGGTCTTAAGCTGTCAAGTATCTCAAGACGCTCTGTTCTGCTTTTCCCACTAAATGATATAGCTTCGCTCATTAGCTCCTGCTGGTTTGAGTTTCTGGGGAATATAATCCCAACAGAACGGTATATATCTGCTACAAAGGAAGAACAATCCCTGGCGTTATTCATACCACCCCAACCATAAGGCTCTCCTATAAACTTAAATGCTTGTTCTATAATATTTTCCACATTATAATCTAAAAAAGTATCGGATACATCTTCTGTAAAAGGTATAGTTATTTCAGCAAACTCCAGTGTGTTTTGATCCTGCACTGGAAAATTAACCACATACCCCTCAGGATTTACGGTTTTAATGGGTAAACTTACACCCATATCGATATGTAAACCAGATACTCTTAAGTCGCTAGAAATAGGTGTATATATTACAGGGGCATTAACAACAAGCAAATCCGAAGTTGATTGATACTTCATTAAGTCTTCTTTTGAGCATAGAGCTACATCTTGAACGGGTATCCAACCTTTGTAATTGTACATTGCAGCAAAATACCAAAGTCCGTCATTACTTGTATGATATATTATTACAGGCTCTGCAGCATATACTGCGGTCTCTGTAAAATAGTCTATTTTTTGGTTGTTAGAGCTTGAATAACTTTGCTTATATGTAGGCCATGTACGCATTTGAGTACGCTTCACTGTTATCGCATATTCTATATTTATAGACTCTGGTATTTTATCCGCGTCTATATTGTTTTTTAGCTCAGTATAATCCTGCTGTTGATACAAACGCCCCTGCTCATTGTATCTTGCTGATTTTGGAATGATGCTCAATTCACTTATCCATTTATGTATTTCATCACCATTCACCCATTCAGATAAATTACTAAAATCTATAAGGAAGAGCAGGTTCTCAAAATTTGTTTCATTATATATTCCAATTTTATCGGATGTCATTATTATCTCATCAGAGCCATCGTACTGTTCTATCCAAAAATGAGCATTTTGCATCCTGCTTGTAACCCCCTCAATAAATGGACCAATATATGTTTCGGTCTTATCAGCTGTATCGGGTTTGTCGGGTATGTCAGGTTCATCAGGTTTATCATCTTTATTGGGTTTGTCGGCTTTACTGTTATCCACGGTTTTACCCATATTATCCCCTGTGTCACCTGAACTGTTGGATGACTGAGAATTATTATGATTAACAAAAGGATCATGTTCAGCAGCACCTTTTGTAGGAGATACTGTTATATTATGCTCCTGCAAATCATTTGTTTCAGTATAGCCATCCACCTTGGCTATGGTTTCACTTTCATTATGCTGACAAGCAGATAAAAAAAGAAATATCACTGTAATACACAAAATAAATTTTTTCATATTATTCACCATTATTTTTAAATATCGCGCGATATTCCGTTGGTGAAACACCTTCAACCTTCTTAAAAACTCTTAAAAAAGTTGTCCTATTGTCTATACCAACTTGTTGACCAATATCCTGCACTTTCATAACTGTATCGCGCAAAAGTTCTTTAGCTTTGTTTATTCTTATTTCATTAATATAATCAGTTAATAACATCCCTGCATTTTCTTTAAATACTCTGGATACATATTTAGCTGTTACTCCCATCTCATCTGCTATTAGTTCAAGGGATAGATCTTTCATATAGTTTTCGTCAATATATTGCATTATCATTGAGACAAGATTGCCTTGCCTTGAATTGAACTGAATTCCAGATAAATCAATAATGTGATGGAAAAACTCTTTTATTTTTTGTTTAATATCATAAACATCAACTGAGAAATTCAATTCTTCCTTTGCATCGGCATCAGGATCTAAAAAAGCAGATTCAATAGCTTCTATGTCCTGTCCCCTTTCAGCTAAAAATCTAACTCCGAGATTTTGAAGTTCTTTAGCGAGCTGTACAATATGAGCATATGAAGCTTCTGACTGGATGTTTTTTTCAAATATTTCATCGATTAAACCATCTACATTACATGGGTCACCTGACTTTAAGCAATTCAAAAGTTTCTGTTCATCAAAAAATGTGTAGATAAATTTGTCAGACATTGATATATTATCAGCTGAAATAATCTGAAAGCTCTCATCTTTACTTCTCTTACTGATGGCTGTCATTGCTTCATTAAATGAGGTTCTAAGATCATTAATATCATTAAAACTTCTACTAATCCCCATAGTAATAGTAAAATATTGTTCATCATTACGAAACAGGGATAAAATGTGTTTCAATCCTTCAGTTAATGCTTCATTGTATTCATTATTTTCTATGCTAAAAATGCAAACGTATATATTCTGTCTATAATTAACAACATAAACAGGCAGAAAATCACTTAAAACACCTTGTAGAACTTTTTTTATTTCGTTTAATACATACAAACGTTCTGCTTCGTGTATGTCTTCATAGAAATATTTTTTAAAATCAAAAAAGATGCTACAACAGATATATTGCTCATTAACGAAATTAAATTCATCAACTAATGTTTCTTCGAGGGTGGTTTTGTCACTAAGTTTATGCCCTTTTAGTAGTGAAAACAGTGAGTATTCAACATACTCGTTCGTATATAAATCAAATTTTTCTTTATATTGTAGGTTGTTGTCTACCAGTGAACGAATAAATAAACCAATCATATCTAATTCATCCATCTGTATATTCTCATTCCCTGACATTTCTAACAGTTCATTTTTCTGATAAATTGTATCTTTGATCTTCTTAATTGGATCATAAATATTGTAGCTGAAAATGAAAGACAAAATTACACCAAGTATTATGAAGAAAATAGAAAGAGCAACTGTCATCTGCAAAATACCTATTGTGAGATTTGACAGTTCACTATATGGAGTAATTGCATAATATCTCCAGCCATAAAGATCTGATTTTATGGAACTCAAAATATAATCTGTCCCATCCAGCTTTAATATGTCATGATTTGCTTCCTTATCTCGATTTACATCATCTTCAAATCGAGACCTCAACTGTTCAAAGAAACCATGACTATCATAGATTAATTGATTATTGTCATCTACAACAATAAAAGCAGTAGAATTAAATACACTATTACCTCTGAGCGTCTCTTCTATGGAATTTACATCAATATCAATAACTATAGTAATATTATGCTTGAGCACTTGGCTTCGTAATACAAGAGGCACTACGGCTTTTTGAACACCTAAACTCTTTTCTTTCACTATAGTCTTTGGCAGTAATTGTATGTATTGTTTGGATTCTGATGTTTTTTCCCAAAAACCTACATTGTAATCTTCATAACTGTGGATTTGATTAAAAAACGTATCAAACTCGTTTAGACCATCGCGCACATATACAACGTCATTATCTACATAGACAAAAATAGAATCGGCAAAGCCGCCAACAATGTTTTCGTTTCTTTGAATGATCCTTGGTATTCTCCAAAGACCGGCTCTAATGAGAGGTGTCTGCATATCGCGAGGCACCAGGTACATTTGTATTGATTCGTCATTGAAAAAACCAACGCCAGTTTCTTGCGCTGATCTAATATACAAGTCAATTGTATCCGAAGCTGCTTCCATATTAAAAGATATTTTTTCTTGAAAGTCATTCTTAATCATTTTTGCAGAATTTACATATGTAACTAATCCAATAATTACAATAGGAATTAGCAGTAATAAAAAATAAAAGAGCAGCCTAAAATAAAGGCTCTTATCCTTTGGGAAGAAAGTGCTCTTTTTCTTCTTTTTTAGTTCTGCAATCTTACTAACCATGTCTTGCTTATCACCTTAGTTTTCCATAAAAAACTTTCTGCATTAGTGAAGGCATTTTGCGATGTTATATTCCAATGTACTATAAGAAACACCGCAAAAGCCTTAGAAAGTTATTCTTCTGGTATGTTTTTATCTAATATCGAGATATTACTTAACATTCATATCGCATCTATAGATTCTGGCAGGTTCAAACAAACCATAGGGTTTTGTTATATAATCCGCAGTGTACTTATTGCCTTGGCTTCTAAAAGAGCTACTATTAGTTGTATAAGACATAGGTGCCTCATGGAATGGGCCAAAAAAGTTTCTAGGGCTTCCCATGACCTCTAGCTCGATTTCATTTTTACCTTCAACAATATCATCTGTAATATCTACAAGTGATGCTGCTTTCCACGGTATAAAGCCGGTGGTCTTACCATTTATTCTTACTTCTATAGTCACTGCAGAAAATTCACCTAATTGAATCAATATTCTTTCATCTTTATCACAGTTCTTTTTGTATAAGTAATCAAAATGATAGACTATACTTCCTGCATAATGCTTATAACCTTGCAAAGTCCAATCACCTAGTGATAATGTATCGGGTTCATGCACAATTTCTCTGTCATTATCAACTGCGAAATCCCCAACTATATAGCAGTCCTCTATTTCCATATAGTTCATGTATTCACAATGCAGGGTGAGAATGTTTTTCCCTTCCTTAACACCTGATAATGGTATCCGGCGCAATGATCTATCAATGAACCAGTTGTCGCTGCTATTGTTTTGTCTTGCTCCATTTAAAGTTATATTAAACCATTCTGGTCTTTCTATAACCAGGTCCACAGAACCTTGTGGCATATCTTTCACATTAAATTCAAACTCAAAATAAACATGCTTTTTATCCATGGGGTGTGGGGTATTTATCCAAGTATATCTCTGTGGAAACTGATCATTCAAATGAACAGGATTCATACCAAGCTTTGTTCGAATCTCATGCTGAGCTACCCATACATCGGTTTGTTCAGACCATGCTTCATCTGCCATTTTATAACGGCATCTATCAAGCACAAGCGAATTTGGTAGTGTTCTTGTAAAAGGGAATTTTGTCCCTGAAAAACTATCAAACTCTTTTCTATCGTACTGTATATTAGCCGATAGTTCGTTATTGTCAAAGGATTGCTTATCTACATCCTTTTTTATTACATACAAACGAGAGTCAGCTGGTCCAAAACTTGCCTCAATCTGAGTTATGTTATCTGATACACAGTAACTTGGGGTTTGAGTCTTACCATCTAGTAACATCCATTCTTGAACTGTTCCTGGAAAATGTAAGGTTATATTTGTATTATAACAGTTTTTACGATCATTGTTAACCATAAATAAGATCCAATATTCACCTGCATCCCTTAACATGTATAAAATTGAAGGAACTTCCTGACCAAATTCATTTTGAATATGGATATTTTTAATATCGGTTTTCTTTATTAGGTCATCAACTTCAGTCCATTTAGGAGCAATGGTCATGTTTTCATGAGAGAGGACATTTTTCAAACTCTCTGACTTATCACCGGAGATCATTGTAGGAAGAGGTTCTATGGCAATGACTTGTCCCCCTTGTTCTAAAAAAGAACTTAAGAGATTAACAGTACTTTCAAGCAATGTTTTTACTGAAGGTATTATTACAAGTTTATAGCCTTTTTTATTAACAAATAATTTTCCTTCCCTTATACTACCTGCTTCTCGCATAATTAGTTCGTCACCAAGATCAAAATCATTATGGCAGCCCATCATGTATTTTAAGAAGAGATTGAATTGGTCACCATATTCTTTTATTGCAGGTATATCTCTGTCGTTTCCTCTCTTTGGTAACCCGTATGGGTTTGTCCCAAGCATACTCCATGCTGTTGTTGAAGGGTGGATGATGAGTATATCTCGAACAACATCACCCACTGTTAATACAGCTGAAAGTCTTGAAAAATAATCCTCAATAATCTTATTGTATTTCCACCATGTAGTATTGTAATTAAAAACAGGCGGATAATCCCTTTTTCTACAACCTCTAATTGAGTATAGAGCCAGGTGTTGACATCTAATATTGATGCCCATTACAAATTGAAAATCACCTATCCATTTTTGCCCTTCAAAGTCAAAATCCCAGCCTGTACAACCATAAGTCTCGGTCATTACATATTTTCTACCATATTGATTTGCTACACTTGTGCATTGTTTAACGGTAATGTATTCATCGGTCTGGTTATTAAGAATATCAATACCTGGTATATGCTGGTAACGATAGTTTGGCATGATTGCGCCGCAAACTCTTGTAGCAACGCCAAGGTTATTCTCCCATAGAAAATGGCCTGTAAAAGATAATCCATTTTTATCACACCAATTATACAACTGTTGAGTAAATGATTCACAGAACAATTCCGTTATTGTCCACCAGTAATCATGCCTTGCTTTGTATGAAAATTCGCCGTTAAAAAATATGTAAGGTAAGGTATCGAATACATCGTAACCTCTTCTCTCTTTAAAAAATTCAGTAAATATATATGTCCAGGGTAACCAACCTGGGTTACCTTCAAAACGGCAAGTTCTATCATGTAACCCAGGTTCATCTGTAAATGCACCTGGAATTGTCTTCCCAAATTCCGCTCCCACTTGCTCTTTATATCTCTCATGAGTTTTTTCAATAAAGCGTTTAATTGTATTTGGGTTTAGATTATCGGGAGGGCTTTGGTTATTAAACCACTCACTTTTTTCGGAGATTTCAAGGCGGAAGATAAGAAACACACTGTCAAAAGGCTCAGAATATGTTTTTGATATATCTAATCTCTCACATTGGAAAATAGACATACCTTCCACCCGGGCCTTGTATAATGCCTGGACGGAATGTTCGGGTAAAAATGGCCTATTCGAAATCTCAATAGTCAATCCTTTTGCTCTGTATTCTTCGCTTTCGGCTGGAACTGTCCCCCCTGCTGTTCCAGATGGCCATCGATCCTCGTCATACAACCAAGCGTACATGCCATTTTTTTTAGCTTCATCAACAGCTGCCCGAATACATTCCATCCATTCAGTACCCATGTATTCTGTCTCGAGCCCTTCTCTGGAGTGCATAAAAAACCCACCAACTCCATTTTCTTTCATGGATTGAATCTGTTGTCTCATCTCTTCAGGCTCTAATTTATCATTCCAAGCCCAAAAGGGCATTGAGCGATACTTTGATGGTGGATTATTGAAAATTTCTTTTATCTTATGCAATTGTTCCATTAGTACCTCCTTCAATGAGTGATCTACCAAGTTGCACAAAAAATAGATTAATATTACGGGGTCAAACTTAGCTCACAGAAAACAATTCTCTCTCTCTGCCATGTGTATGTTACATATACTGTCTTACCGACTATAACAACGGCCGGATATGAAAATTCCCCCCAGAACTTTTCAAGTATCATGCCTTGTGTCCAATTTTCTCCGTTGTCTTCTGAAATACCTAAGATCAAAGGTGAACGAGGACCCTTATACATTCCTATTGGGTTATAAGCAAGAACAAGTGTACCGTCATCTGCTTTGTCTAGATCAATACCACTATTATTATTAGGTAAATAGGTTGGATACGCAGCACACCAGGTTTTCCCCCCGTCAGTGGAATCACTTCTGAATATACGACCGGCAGTACTTCTTAGTAGCATATGAACATGACCGGGTTCAGACTCCCATAATGTGGGCTGGATAATTCCTTTACCCTGGTAGGTGTCATCATGGTCAAAAGAAACTATATTACTCATGTGCCATGTCTTTCCTTCATCATATGACAGATCCACAAAAGCGTCCCAGTATTTATCTTCTATAGAAGCTGGTGCTGCCCATGTACCATCTGACAGAACAATGGATTTGTTTTTTACAGGTCCACGACCTCCAATATCCCCTTCCACCAATTCCTTCGGCTCACTCCAAGTTTGACCCCCATCTTTGGAGCAAATGAACAAAGTATACCATTTAGGTATTGTCTTACCGACCTTATAATAAAGAATAATTTCCCCATCTTGTTTTTGGAATAACACAGGATTCCAATGAGGAATTCCTTCAATATCCGCAACTTTTATAGGACTACCCCATTTTCCATTTTGCCTTTTTGATATCCAAATAGCTACGTCATCTGCACTTTCTCGTGTTCCTGCAAAATAAGAAACGAGTACGCTTCCATCTTCAAGCACTATTAGAGTAGATGCATGACAACTCTTAAATGGCCTGTCTTCTTCGAATACAAATTCCTGTATATTTTTAATAAGTTTCATTATTCTCAACCTCAATTCTTTATTCTATAGCAATTTTTTTCTGTATTGATCAACCACAGCTTTTAGCTGTTCAATTTCCAATTTCTTAGAAAAGGTAAGTTCCACTTCATCTTTTACACGGCTTTTTAATTGCATGTTTATACCTTCAAGTTGCATATGGTACTTTGCATTAACAGGATAATACTGGTATTCTATTACTGAAGTAAGTCCTAATATATCTTGAATAACTTGAGCTAATTCTGGTTCTTTCGACCAATTATCGCAAAGCCATACATAAAATTCTGGATGGAAGTTTGCCATCACTCCACTATATCCTTTTACTCCTATTTTCAAAGAGTCTAATAAAGTAGCAGCATTGGCATTAAATATTTTTAAGTTTGTACCTTGTACTGCATTAATTTTTTCTTCAATCTGATTTGTATTACAACATGTATCTTTTAAAAACAAGAAACGCTCTGTAGACGCGCACCAATTTAACAATTCAGGAGTCATCAGCCGCTTATATGGATAAGGACACTCGTAAATACCCAAAGGGGTATCGACTTTATTCATTACTTCCTCAGCACGTCTCTTCCATTCATCATCAGTTTCTGAGATATCTGCAAAACGATTACTCACTACAACAACTGCATCTACGCCTGTATCTGATATTTTTTGTATTTCATTAATCTGTTGACTATCATCATCAGATACATGTCCTGATGCAATAACCTGTATCCGATTATTAACGGTTTTTACAACGAATCGAGCAATATCTATTCTTTCCTCAAGCGATAAATAAAACATTTCACTTGATTGACAAACTGCGAAAAGACCCTGCACACCTCGTTCGATATACCATTCAATCATTTCTTCGAGGATGGGATAATCCACTTTGCCTGATTTAGTAAATGGTGTTAGCATAGTTGGCCAAACACCATCAGCAATTTCATAATTCTTCATTTGTTCCACCGCCAATTTAATATAAAATTAGATAAAAATTATATTGCCGATGCCTGTTTTTTTCAAACAGGCATCAGCATTGATTCACATAGTATTAATTGCTCAAACGTGCTAATGCATCATTATAAATCTCTTCTAATTCTGCTGCACCCATATCTTTTGCACTTTCAATTACTGCGTCATACTCACTAATATCTTTAACTCCCATGATGAACTTATCATATTCTTGTTCTAACATGGTGTTCATTGATGCAAGTATATCCTTAACTCTATCAGCTTCTTCTGAAGTTAGTGGTGGATCCATAACTGGCTCTACATACGCATCGTCGCTGCCCACGATTCCCCAGTATTCATCGTAAAGGTCACTCCATGTGCCTGTTAGTTTCTCAATCTGGAATTGTGTCATGGTGTTACATGCCCAAAGTGAGAAGTTGAGTTTTGTAATTCCTAAATCTGAATAGATTGCATAGTATGGGGCAGGTTGTGCATCTACAAAGTCCTTTACATATGATTCGATAAACTGTGGCTCTCCATTTGCATCCAATTCGAATGTTTCACCTTCAACACCAAAGTTTGAAATATTTGAACCCTCTTCTGAATACATCCAGTCTATGAATTTAATTACTGTATCAGGATCTTTAACTTTTGCGCTAACACCATACATTTCGCCTGTAAATGTTGTTGCATAGAATATAGCTCTTCTAGCACCATCCTGATTAGCTAAAATAGGTAGAACCTGGAATTTAGCATCTGGATCGGTTTTTCTAAGGTTGTTTGTATAGTTTAGACCAAAACCACTATTGTCTAAGAAGAAAAATGATTTTCCACTAGTAAGTTTTTCTTCCCATTGTTGCTTAGTTGCAACAGCATAGTCACGGTCAAGAACTCCTGCTTCATATGCTTTATTTAAGTAGGAAAGAACATTCTTAAATTCTGGTGTAGCTGGGCCAAATACATAACGACCGCCATCTACGTCATAATCATAATAAATTCCATTATCTCCGTAACCTGAACCAAGCATGTAGGCAACTTTCTGAATGTTCTTAACAGTACCACTACGCATTGACCAAGGTGAAGAATCAGGATAAATTTCTTTTAGCTGAGCAAGTACATCAATCAGCTCATCAAATGTTTCAGGTGCTTCTATATTATGTTTTTCAAGCAGGTCGACACGGATAACAGGACCAAATCCATTTTTTGCTTCATTTCTTGCAATAACAGGAAATCCGTATAATTCTCCGTCAAGGGTAACCTTGATTAAATCAGGTATACTATCCCACTTTTCTTTGAAATATACCATGTCATTATTGACATAATCCATTAGAGGTAAAAATATACCCATCTTACCATAATCGTTTACGTCATTTTTATTGATTTTTAGTATGTCTGGTAGATTATTGGTTGCTAATAATATTTTCTTCTTGTCTTCGTAGTTGCTGCTTGGCACAATTTCAAAATCTAATTTAATATTGGTTTTCTTAAAGATTTCTTGTTGTGCTGGAGCAAACTCTTTAACAGGCTGATTTGGATGTTCACCGAACATAACTTTTATTACTCTCTCTTTTTCTGAAATCTTTGATGTTTGTTCAGTGTCATTATTATCAGGTGTTGTTACATCATTTTTATTGGTATTACCATCTACAGGCTTTTGCGCTGGTTGCGTACAGCCGGTTACCATAGATAATATCAATACTAAGCATATAAATAAAATACCATTTCTTACATATGATTTTTTCATACGAACCCTCCTAATTTCTTTGAATTATTAATCATACTTTAAATACACATTTTTGGCTAGATGCCGATTTTTTTTAATACCTCCTTACTGCATTTATTGATATTTATTTAATCACCCAAAGCATACTTCTTCAGTGTTATCCCTTTATTGCCCCCACCATAACACCCTTTGCAAAGTGTTTTTGTAAGAAGGGATAAACAAGCAGGATTGGTACAACTGAGATGATTATTACAGCATATTTATAGTTTGTTGCAATAACTGCAAAATTTGATTCCACATTCCCTATGGATGTTTGCTGATCTGCAAACTCTCCAGCTATAACAATGTTTCTAAGAAGTACTTGAACAGGGTATTTGGACTTACTGTTCAAATATATCAAAGCAGGAAAAAAGCTATTCCAATGACCAACGGCATAGAATAAAACCATTGTAGCCATTATAGGTTTTGAAAGTGGTAAAATGATTTTCCATATAATCTGCAAATCATTAGCTCCATCTAAAAAAGCTGATTCCTGTAAAGAAATTGGAATACCCTGGAAAAAAGTACGCATAATAATCATATTATAGGTACTTATTGCTGGAGGTAGTACAATAGCCCACATGGTATCAATAAGCCTAAGTTTTAGTACCGTTAGATACAGGGGAATCATGCCACCACTCATAAACATTGTAAAAGCAACTATGAAGGTGAATACTGATCTTCCGTAAAAATCTTTTCTTGATAGTGGGTATGCACACATTGATGATAACAAAATATTAATAAATGTTCCCACTGTAGTATATAGTAGTGTGTTTATATACGATCTCCATATATCGGAATTTTGAAAAACAGTTTTGTATGCGCTAAAAGTAATTCCTCTTGGGAATATAGTTACATCGCCCCGACTAACGAATGTACCGCTACTAATTGATACTATAAGGATATAATACATTGGATAAACAGTGGCAAAAACCAGTAAAAGCAATGCAATATAGTTCAAAACACTGAATATTCTGTATCCTGTAGATATTTTAAAAGCTGAATTTTTACTATTAATTCTTGTCTTCATGTTTGTCTTCACCTCTCTTTACCACAAACCTGTATCACTGAGCTTATTAGAAATCTTATTAGATGTAATAAGAAGAACTAACCCTATAAGATTTTGAAATAAATTAACTGCTGTTGCGTAACTAAAGTCACTTCCTAATAGCCCTCGTCTATAAACATATGTTGAAATAACATCAGCCGTCTCGTATGTCGAGCCATTGTACAGAAGTATAATTTTTTCATAACCTATATTTAATAACCTGCCTAAATTCATTATCAACATAATTGAAATGGTAGGTTTTATACCTGGTAGCGTAATATGAAGCATCTGTTTCCATCTGTTTGCACCATCAATTGTTGCAGCTTCATACAATTCTTCATCTATACCAGATAGTGCTGCAAGATATACAATTGAACCCCAGCCCACACCTTGCCAAATTCCTGAACCAATATATATTGTACGGAACCATTCAGGGAGCATTAGAAAATGAATACGATCAATCCCAAGTGATTCAAGAACTTGATTTATAATACCGTCATATGCCATGAAATTTACAATCATCCCGCAAACAACAACTGTAGAAATAAAGTGCGGAAGATAACTTACGCTCTGAACAAATTTCTTAAAGCCTCTATTAGGAAGCTCATTTAGTGAAAGCGCCAGTATTATAGGTGCTGGAAATGACCAGACTAAACCATATACATTTATTAGTAGGGTATTTCTAACTAACTTCCAAAAGTAAGGGTCGGTAAGGAATTTTTCAAAGTGTTTAAACCCCACCCATGGACTGCCTGATATGCCTCTAACAATATTGTAATCCTTAAAAGCTATTGTAATACCATACATAGGCCAATAATGAAACAAAATGTAATACAATATTGGTAAGAAAAATATCATATATAAATATTTATTTTTTCTTATTTGTCTGATAAAGTATGGCTGTTTCTTCTGTGCTTTACCAGAATTAGAACTTTTTCTTAATGTAATATCCATATTGGACTTTCCCCTCGCTAAGATTTTTTAACTTGAAAATCGAATTTCTGTATACGCTCATTATACTGGTGTTTGAGGAAAACGAAAGATCCAATATGTTGCAATTTGATGCATTTTTCTACTATGTTGCTATATGATGCGTTTTTCTACTTTGAGTACATTTTCACGGTATTAGTGGATTTCAGTGGAAAATTAGACTACACTTACTTCCCCGTGATTACAAAAAATAAGGCGAGGTATTCAAATACCTCGCCCTTCAAATACATAATACAATCGCTATGTTTCATTAACTCAACTAATA
>JAAYPS010000014.1 GCA_012519655.1 Clostridiaceae bacterium
AAACCTATTGCCACCTCTTTTTGCAGGATTAGTAATGGCAGGTATTCTTGCAGCAACTATTAGTTCAGCCGACTCATATTTGCTAATTGCTACTTCAGCAGTGGCACAAAACATATATAAAGGAATACTGAAGAAAAAAGCATCGGATAAAGAAGTGATGATTGTTTCCAGAATTATTCTTTTGTTAACAGCAGTAGCTGGAGTTGTTCTTGCGCTTGATGAAACTAGTGTGATATTTAAGATCGTGTCCTTTGCATGGGCAGGCTTTGGTGCAACATTTGGACCGATAATGTTATTCTCGCTTTTCTGGAAGAAAACTACACAAAGTGGTGCAATAGCAGGAATGGTTGCTGGTGGTTCTATGGTGTTTATTTGGAACTATTTAGTAAAGCCCCTTGGCGGAGTTTTTGGAATATACGAACTACTTCCAGCTTTTATTGTCTCCTGCGTAACGATTGTAATTGTTTCTTTACTATCTAAGGAGCCATCACAGGAAATAAAAGATGAGTTTGAGAGTGCAAAATTATTCAAACTAGAAGTATAGGTAAGTTTAATCAAGATGGTTTAATTCACATAAAAATATTTAACAGGTTTATTATAGCAATTTATGGCAGAAATATTATACATCAATAATTACGATGGCAATATTTCTGCCTTTATCTTATTTAGGATCCTGTTGAGAAATTTATCAATTCTTTTTTGGAGAAAAATCTAATCAGTTAAAGAATTAGATCTTTGAATATGAGGTATGTTTAATAAAACGGGATTTGTTGCTAAAAACAAAGATATAATTGCAAATACATGATAGAATATAACATGTGTTCGTTTATTTTTTGAAAACTATTTATAGATAGATAAAATATTGATAGAATAAGATTCACAATAATTAAGGTTGGTATCTGATTTAATTTTATTATAAATTAAGGAGCTGACGATTATGATTATTAAGCATTTGAGAACGAATCATCTACAGAATCCTCTGGGATTCTATCTTGAAAAACCTGTTCTTTCCTGGGTTGTGTCCGAGTCAACAGGGAAAAAACAGGTTGCAGCACAAATCAAAGTAGGACTTGACTCGGACCTGAACAACCTTGTTTTTGACAGCGGCAGGCAAACAACAATTAGCTCTTTGGGCTACCCTTTAGATATTCAATTGATGCCCCGAAAAAGATATTATTGGAATGTAACTGTTTGGGCAGAGGATGGGGACACAGGAACAAGTGAAACCAACTGGTTTGAAACAGGTAAGATAGATGAGCCATGGCACTCAGAATGGATAAAAGCACCCTTTGAAAAAGAAGTGCATCCTTTATTTTATAAAAAATTAGTTATTCCTGGAGAAGTTTCCAATGCGAGACTCTATGTTACTGGTCTGGGATTATATGAAGTAGAGATAAATGGAGCTAAAGTTGGGGATGAATATTTGGCCCCATTCTTTAACGATTATAACCATTGGGTGCAGTACCAGACTTATGATATCACATCTCTATTACATAAGGGTGAAAATGCTGTTGGTGCAATCCTTGGAAACGGCATGTACAAAGGAAGATTTGGATTTCTTGGTGATATAGATGAATTATATGGTAGTGAGATGAAGTTGTTGGCAGAATTGGTTATTCAGCTGGAAAATGGAGAAGAAATCGTCGTGGGAACTGATGAAACCTGGCTGTGCCACCCATCACCAATACTTTTTAGCAACATCTATGACGGTGAAGTCTATGATGCTAACCTTGAGGTGCCAAACTGGTCACAACCCTATTGCGATACCACCGATTTTGTAAACGCATGTCTGGCAGAGAGTCCATTGGGAGAATTACAGGAACGCTTAAGTCCACCAGTGAAAATTATGCAAAGATGGGATGACAAAGTATTGCTGGAGACACCAGCAGGAGAAAAAGTAATCGACTTTGGTCAAGTAATGACGGGTTGGGTAGAGTTTCAATGCAACTTACCAAAAGGGAGTACTGTAAAACTACAATTCGGAGAACTTCTACAAAACGGGAATTTTTACAGGGGTAATTTACGCTCTGCCAAGCAGGAGTTTACATACATATCTGCGGGGAAACCGGCATTTGTGAGGCCGCATTTTACATTTTATGGTTTTCGATACATGAAAATTACTGGTATTGAGGATGTTGAGCCTGCTGACTTTACTGCTTGCGTAATTTATTCTCAACTTGAAGCTACGGGGAAATTAACTACATCTAACGAAAAAGTAAATCGTCTTATAGAAAATGTAGTTTGGGGCCAGCGTGGTAATTTCTTGGATGTCCCCACTGACTGTCCACAACGTGACGAACGCATGGGTTGGACAGGTGATGCACAGGTATTTTGCTATGCTGCAAGCTACAATATGTATACTCCTGCGTTCTTTAGGAAGTATCTTTTTGACATGCTTCTTGAACAGCGCATCATGGGAGGTTCTGTACCCCATGTTGTACCTGATGCTATTGGGCAAATTCGCAAATTCATTGGTGAAGGTGATCATCCTTCGCATGGTTCATGTGCTTGGGGAGATGCAGCAACTGTAATTCCGTGGGCATTATATCTTTTCTACGGTGATAAAACCATGCTTGAAAGCCAGTTCGAAAACATGCGACTGTGGGTGGATTTTATAAAAAATCAGGATAATGAATTGTGCGGAAGTAGTCGATTATGGCAATGTGGTTTTCATTTTGCAGACTGGCTTTCACTTGACAATCCTGTTCAAGGCAGTAGTTATGGTGGGACAGATCCCTACTATGTTGCATCTGCGTACTATTACTATTCAACAAAACTTACTGCAAAAGCCGCTGGTGTTCTGGGAAAAGAAGAGGAGCATGCCTATTACTCGAAGCTTGCCGATGAGATCAAAGCAGCTTTCCGCAAAGAGTATTTTACCGCAACCGGAAGAATTGCTGTACCAACACAAACAGCGATGGCATTAGCTCTATATTTGGATCTGGTACCTGAACAGTTCAGAGATCGTGTTATTAATGATCTGAAGAAAAAGTTAGATGACCGCAATATCCATCTTGATACAGGGTTTGTAGGTACTCATATCCTCAACCGAGTTCTTTCAGCAAATGGTCTATCCGATTATGCCTACACGCTTTTGCTCAATGAAGATTATCCAAGTTGGCTCTATCAAGTAAATATGGGTGCTACAACGGTATGGGAGAGATGGAATTCTGTTCTTCCAAATGGTATGGTCAGTGATACTGGAATGAATAGTATGAACCATTATGCGTATGGCGCCATTTTAGAATGGATGTACCGGCATATGTCGGGACTTAACCCATGTGAAGAAAAACCTGGTTTTAAGAGGGCGATAATTCGTCCTGAAATAGATTCAAGACTTACGAGTGTTCTTGCAGAATACAATTCCGCTGCGGGGCTGTATGTCAGCGGATGGCGTAAGGAAGGCGACAGTATTATATATACAGTTGAGGTCCCCTTTGATGCTGAAGCTGAATTTGAGCTTCATTCAAGAGCGGAAGTTGCTAAAGTAAACGGCGAGAACTGTGAGGAACTTGTTGCCGAAGGTAAACTTACATTGTTTGCAGGACGGTATGAAATACAGGTAAAACACAGCTCATCTGAGAATAATATGTAAAGCAATAATTTTACATAATAACGATGTTGGGACCAAAAAGAAAAAGCGTTAAGACTGCCTACTAACCATATGTAATACATAAAGTAGGCAGTTTGTTACTTATATTTCAACTTAGTGGGGAAAGAGGCTGCCAAGAAATAACAGGGTATTGATCAAGATTTGCTTAGCAGAGAACCTCTATTGCAACTAACTTATAAAATCAATTGACACTTTTATCCTTAAATGCTATGTTTAAAGTGATTAAAGGGGGTTTGTTGCATGAAGTTAAATTATAAACGCACAACAATTATTGGTTTTGCCTTTTTATCTATTTGTGCCTTTTGGCAACTCTATGATGGAATTGTTCCTCTAATATTAAAAAACACCTTTAATATTGGGGATACTGTTGCTGGTGGAATAATGGCTTTAGACAATATCCTTGCACTGTTTATGCTGCCGTTATTCGGTACTTTGTCCGACAAAACATCATCAAGAATAGGTAAAAGAATGCCTTATATTATTGGTGGTACAGCACTTGCTGTAATATCAATGAATTTTCTTCCCTTTGGGGATAATACTTTTAATTTGACATTGTTTATTGTTGCTTTATTTATTGCCCTTGTTTCAATGAGTACATACCGTTCCCCTGCTGTTGCTTTAATGCCTGATGTTACTCCTAAACCTCTTCGCTCAAAGGCAAATGCTATTATTAATCTTATGGGGGCACTTGGTGGAGCCTTTACACTAATAATGATAAAACTTTTGGTTCCCGCATCGGGTAAACCTGATTATACACCATTATTCCTTGTTATCTCTGGTTTAATGGTGTTTTCAGTTTTAGTGCTTATTTTAGTAGTTAATGAAAACAAATTAGTTGAGGAAATGAAAGCAATAGATGGACATGGTAATGACGAAGAGGAAACAACAAGATTAAATGATGAAGAAAGTGCTTCAGAGAAAACAACATCAGGTAAGAGCAATGCTCTACCTAAAGACGTTAAAAAGAGTCTAATTTTTATTTTAATGTCTATATTTTTCTGGTTTATGGCTTATAATGCTGTTACTACTGCTTTTTCAAAATATGTGCAAAGCTTTTTAGGCGTTGCAGGTGGTGGCTTCGCAAGTAATCTTCTTGTTGCAACAGGGGTTGCAATTATATCTTATATACCTGTTGCATTTATTGCATCAAAGATAGGACGCAGAAAAACAATTCTTATAGGTATTACAATGCTCTTTGTTTCATTTTCTGTAGCATACTTTTTTACTACATATACCCCCATATTAACTGTGATATTGGCGTTGGTGGGCGCAGGCTGGGCAGCAATCAATGTAAACTCATATCCAATGGTTGTTGAAATGGCTAAAGGCTCAGATGTAGGAAAGTACACAGGATATTATTATACATTTTCCATGGCTGCACAAATACTAACACCAATCTTGTCAGGAGCATTACTTGAATTCGTGGGATATAGAACATTGTTCCCTTATGCTGCGTTTTTTATGGTTCTGGCATTTTGTACTATGCTAATGGTAAAGCATGGTGATTCTAAACCTATTCCTCCGAAGGATAAGCTTGAGATAATGGATGCAGGTGACTAGATATGATTATCCTTATATGTTTAGTTATTATAATCATTACTATTGTAATATATTTAATTAAACCGAATAAAAAGAGGGTAGACAAACTACACTCTCAACTGTTTGCACACCGGGGATTACATGGTCGAGGGGTACCTGAAAACTCCTTAGCAGCGTTCCAAAAAGCGAGAGAAAGAGGGCTTGGTGTAGAACTTGACGTTAGATTTACCAGTGATAAGAAGGTTGTAGTATTTCATGATGACACACTAGAACGTTTGTGTGGACAAGATATAAAGGTAAATGAGATTACTTATGAGGAACTACAAAATTACCGGTTATCTAATACAAATGAAAAGATTCCTTTACTCTCAGAAACCCTACAAGTTTTAGATGATATGCCAGTTATTTGCGAAATAAAATCCAATCACACCCAGCCATCACAACAGCTTTGTGAAGCCGTTAATGAAGAAATTAAATCATATAAAGGGTTTATTTGTGTTGAATCTTTTGATCCATATGTTGTTAAGTGGTTTCGTGAAAACAACCCTGATATTTTGCGCGGGCAATTATCTATGAATTTCTTAAGAAATAGGAGTGTTCTAGCATTTTTAACTGCATTTGCAATGACTAATCTATTAATAAATGTTTTATCACGCCCGGATTTCATTGCATATCGATACAAAGATGACTCTTTTGGGTACTTTTTATGTCGTCATTTGTTTAACCCTATTTGTGTACCGTGGACGATAATTGGCGAAAGTGAAATAAAAAAGGCTACAACAGCATATAATTCAGTAATATTTGAAGAATGAGAGGGGGGAGTGTTGTGGATATAGTTCTGTTAATTGCATTTTTAATGAACTATATTCTAAACTTGTTTTTCATTAAGAAGAATAAATACGGGTTCCTTTTTACAAAACTTTTATTAACTACATTGCTTGCCCTATTCTATTATTTTCACAATGACAGTACAAATATGGTTGTTTTTATCGCTCTTTTGTTTTGCTTTTTCGGTGACTTGTTTCTTGAATTTTCACAAAAAGAGTCCTGCTTTATAAGTGGCGTTGCGTCATTTCTTATGGGGCATATTTTTTACATAATATGCTTTGTACAACAAGCAAGTAATGGTCTTCCATGGTGGGTGTTCTTAATTTTATTTCTGTATGTTGCTTATGGTTTCAATTTCTATATGGGTCTTAAAGTTGAAGATAAAAGACTTAAAGCAGCATTAGGGGTATACAGTGGAGTAATTTTACTTATGAGTTTTTCAGCACTTCTTAGAATAAATAGTGTAATAACTTCAAAATTCGTACTTACTTTTATAGGCAGTTTATTATTTGTAGCCTCTGACTCAGTTCTGGCTCATAATATGTTTAATAAAAAAGTTAAACACGCAGACTTATGGATTATGTCCACTTATGGACTGGCGCAATTATTAATAATAATGGGGATATAGCCACAAAATTCACTTTCGGATATCATATACAAATTTATGCTAACATATGCTATAATATATGAGACTTATCAAAACCGAAGCTAACAAAAAGCCGAAGTGAAAGAGCACACTCTTAACTCTATGAGTGAAATGTTTGCTCTAAAATTAATATTAACAATATTACCACGAAGGTATTTGCTCTCTAGAAAGAAAGCCGTTATTTTCGTGTTTTTTTTTGCTTTGGTAATGCTTTAATCTAAAACAATTAATATGATACTTGGAGGAAAGATTAATGAACAAATTTTCTACTAAGAACATTGCACTGTCAGGGCTTTTCATTGCTTTAGGTATTGTGTTACCATTTTTGACTGGGCAAATACCAAATATAGGTAGAATGCTTCTGCCAATGCATATTCCTGTGTTACTTTGCGGGTTTGTTTGCGGTTGGCCATTTGGATTGATTGTAGGTTTTGTTACTCCTTTGTTAAGGAGTGTTATGTTTGGGATGCCACCGCCATTTCCCACGGCAGTTGCGATGAGTTTTGAATTGGCTGCATATGGACTTACTGCTGGTCTATTTTATAAGTATTCTAAGAAAAATACTTTATCAACATATATTACGTTGCTTCTATCCATGATTTGTGGGAGAATTGTTTGGGGCATTGTAAGCCTTGTGCTATATGGCTTAAGTGGGACAGCGTTTACTTGGCAGATGTTTGCTGCCGGAGCTTTTATAAATGCTATTCCAGGCATTATTTTACAAATTGTAATTATACCCCCAATTATTATTGCACTAAAAAGAGGAAACATAATTAAAGATGCTTAAAAGAATTGAAGAAGTAATCATAAATCACTTTAATAAATATCCACAAATGATGGTTCAAGATATGATAAAACTCATTTATCAAAATGAATTCGCAAGCGGTCATTTGATTAGAAATGTATCTGAAAGCTTGCATAGATTACATACCGAAGTGGAGGGTATTACTGTAAGTGATTATGATGTAAATATTTCATTGTTTGATGAAATAGGAAATGGGCTTGTTAGATTAAATCTAAATAGTATTAAGGATTATCAAATAGAACTGGAAACAATAAATAGCTTTTTTGTACTTACATCTAAAGCATTTAAAGGAACTATTGATAGCTTTGAAAGGAAACTTAAAGTTTTAAGGCAGTTGTGCGAAGAAGGTAAATTGCCTTTCACTGTCTACGAAGTAGATGAGAAGATTCAGGATCTAAAAGCACAAAATTACCCTCCTGTAAGCCATAGTGATGTTTACAGGAGGGCTTATAATCCATCATATAGAGTAGTTTTAGCCGAGCTCAGAACTTTTTTTAAACTTTTTTCAAGTATCGATTCATTGCTAAGAACTAAGGAAACTGTTAATATAGCAATAGATGGAAATAGTGGGGCTGGCAAAAGTACATTGGCAGAGCTAATAGGAAACGTATATGATTGTAACATATTTCATATGGATGACTATTTCCTTACACCTGTACTTAAAACACCGGAACGATTAAATGAGCCAGGTGGCAATGTGGACTATGTACGCTTTAGAAGTGAAATTCTGGATAAGATAAAAAATGGTGAAACATTTAGGTACTTGAAATATAATTGTTCAAAAGAAACATTTGAAGAAGTGGCGGTCTTACCAAAAAAATTGAACATTATTGAGGGATGTTATAGTATGCATCCTTATTTGATTAATGATTATGACTTAACAGTATTTTTACAAATAGATAAAGCGAAGCAAAGAAAACGCATTATGGAAAGAAATGGAGCCATTATGTTAGAGCGATTTGTTAATGAGTGGATACCTTTGGAGGATAAATACTTTAAAGAACTGCTGATACCTGAAAAATCTGATTTGATTTATAAAACATAGAAGATGCATTTTATGATGTTACATGTTTCAAGTTCGTATGCACAAACCAATTTGAGTATATACTAAATCTTGACGGCACACATTGCACAGGAACCGTTGTTATGGTTATATTGTAAAAGCTCTGGGAAGGATAGTTTGATGAAAAAAACTGAAAAAGCAAATGCAGGCTTTCTTGTGAAAGTTTTCATAAAAAACCATGACAACATAAACGATGGAAATGTCCGTGAGAAATGCGGTAGCCTTTCTAGTTATGTTGGGATTGCTACTAATTTTATTCTTTTCGTTACTAAGATTATTGTTGGTACATTGGCAGGAAGCGTTGCTATTGCAGGAGATGCTTTTAACAACTTGTCAGATGCGGGTTCATCTATTATATCTTTGTTTAGCTTCAAAATGTCAACCAAACCAGCCGATAAAAATCACCCTTTTGGACATGCAAGAATAGAGTATATATCCTCTTCGTTAGTTGCAGTTGTAATACTTTTTATTGGCTTTGAACTTTTGAAGAGTTCTATTGAGAAAATACTCAATCCAATTGCCATAACTTTCAGTGCAATAATGGTAATTGTCCTTGTCGTTTCAATTATTTTGAAGCTTTGGCTATACTATTTTAATAAGAGATTAGGAGCATATATTGACTCCATATTGATGGAGGCTACAGCAGCCGATAGTCTATCCGATGTGCTTGCAACGTCAGCAGTACTATTGTCAATTATTATAAGTTATTTTACAGGTGTTAATCTTGACGG
>JAAYPS010000015.1 GCA_012519655.1 Clostridiaceae bacterium
GAAAAATAAATCTTACAAAACCGTTAGAATTAGGAAAGAGTAACGAAAGATTGTTTTGGTATAGTTTGTATTGTAGGAAACCTACAATATAGACTATTTTCTTTTTGGGGGAAGTTAAATGATAATACTTGAAACCTGTGAACTGAAAAAATATTACGGTAGCGGAGATACTGTCGTTCACGCCCTTGACGGTGTCAACATCACTATAGAGAACGGGGAATTCGTTGCAATCATAGGCACATCTGGTAGCGGCAAGTCTACTCTTTTGCATATGATGGGCGGGCTTGACCGTCCAACAAGCGGTAAGGTTACCGTGGAAGAAGGTGGAACTATACCTTCTACCTTCCGACAGATATATATAAAACCTTGGTGGAACAACCCGCGGTAATGAGCTATGCCTTCAATGTATCTGAAAAAAAAGAAGCCGAGATGGAGCAATTTTTGCAAAGCTACACTGGATCCATAGAGCCTGTAATGAATTATACCTCAAAGTTTACCGCCCTTAATGAGTTTTCCGGTATGCGCAACACAGTGGTTATGATTGGCGGCGTACTCAGCGTGGTTATTGGTCTGATTGGCATACTAAATTTCATCAACACCATCCTCACTAGTATCTTGACCCGCCGAAAGGAATTTGCCATTTTGCAGAGCATTGGCATGACAAAAAAACAATTGCGTAGTATGCTGATGTTTGAAGGTTTATATTATGCACTTGGCACTTGTGTGCTTTCGCTTGTTTTCGGTATTGCAGTTTCACTTTTGATTGTTAGACCCATAGGAAGTATGTTATGGTTCTTCCGTTACCGATTTGTTCTGTGGCCGATTTTAGTCGTACAGCCATTCTTTTTTGTGATTGGAGCGATTATTCCTTTGCTGTCATATATATTAACCGATAGGCAGAGTATCGTGGAGTGGCTCCGAGAGGCGGAGTAAAAAAACAAGTAAACCACAATCAAAAGTTAGGGATTGAGAATAGAAAACTGTTGTAATATCTCTTATTTAAAGAGATAATATAGAATATGAAAGATTGTTGATAAGCTCCAGTTTAGCTTTGTAAAAGTCTTAGTTTGCTCGCTACATAAATATCGCTGGGGGGAATAAAATGAACGTACATAAAGAGATAAATTTCCGCAGGCTTTCCATTGCAGGATTCTCATTTCTCTTTGCCTATATTCTGTCCTTCCAGTTTGAGGGACAAGTTCTATATAGTCTGCTTGATCTACATGAGGCGAATGCCTCTGCTTACATATTATCTACTATGATTGCGCATTTTGCAGGACTTCTCACCTGTGGTCTGTTTGTCAGAACCCAAGTGGCCGCAAAAAATATGGTGCTTGGCGGTATGGGTTTTTGTATAGCCGCTACTGTCCCCTTCTTTTTTGTCCCGTCCGCTTTATGGACAGTAGGCCTTATCATCAGCGGATATGCCAGTGGATGCGCAGTGTCTGCATGGGGATTTTTTCTCAGAGCCTTTACGCCCAAGAACGAGCGCATTAAATCCTGCGCTGACGTTCTGATTTATTCAAATCTGTTGATGATTTCAGTTAATATAGTTGCTATGAACAGGTCGCCGTTTATTGGGCTAAGCCTTGCTATGCTCTGCCTTGTGATCGGTATGTCTTTTATTTGGATGTTGCCGGTGGAGCTAGAGAATGAGCAGAACAAAGCATTTGAGAACAAGACACATGGTGGCATTAAAAACCCACTAATATTGCTGTGTATTTTTGTCTTTATCATCACAATTAATTCTGGATTGATGTATCAAGTCATCAACCCCGCTTTTGAGCATCTGACGGGACTGGTGAGTTGGTATTGGGCCGTGCCTTACATCGTGGCGCTTGCTATTATGCGTAATTTACCTATGAAAGCACAGCGTTCCAGGATTTTGTATATTGGAATGGCAATGATTATGGGAGCGTTCATCAGCTTTATGCTGCTTCAGCGAAGGACTTCCGATTACCTGATTGTGGATACGCTGATGCTCGGAGCTTGCGGAATTTATGATCTGTTTTGGTGGAGCATCCTTGGAGAAATGCTGGATTATAGCGACAACCCGGCACAAACCTTTGGCATTGGACTTTCTGCCAATGTACTCGGAGTTCTTTGTGGAGGCGTCTTGGGAATGGCAGTTACATCTATAGGACTTCCCAGTGCGGAGATTGCGGTTATTGCTCTCACTGTGGTTTGCGTTACACTGGTCATGTTACCACCGCTGAACCGTCAGCTTGTTTTACTGCTGAAAAGTCATGCCTACCTTGCTGCTTATGATAGTATGAGTCAGTCACAGCAAACGGACATTGTTCGTCAAATAAAAACTCTTGACCCGCTGACTGCCCGGGAGCAAGAGGTATTGCAGTTAATTCTTTCAGGCAAATCTAACCGCGAAATTGCGGTGGCTTTGTTTATTAGTGAGAGCACTGTTAAGACACATGCAAGGAACATTTTTTCAAAATATGATGTAGGTAGTCGAGCAGAACTCATTAGCACCCTGCTGAAGAATCAAAGGTTGAATGATACATAAAATCATATAAATACAATAAATAGGTCAATTCCAAAAGTAAATTAGACTTTTCGAACTTAATTTAGACCCCCATCCGGAAGGGCATAAATTCGGTATTTTGATTAGTTCAGTTCTACAAAAACGAGCTATAAATGAATCATTTTTTGTGATAGAATGCGAATTTCTAATAGGTTATAACAATACCATGTGGGTATCTTTAGTCACGGGAACAGTTCTCTTGATGCAACTAAAAAATGAACTGTCCCCGTGATTGCATGGTTTCATGATGGACTTCAATCAGCTCCCAGTAACCTTCTCGATCATTTTCAACCGCTGGTTACGGGAGAAGCAATAAGCAGTATGTTTCTTGTTTGCAGATCTGCTCCATTATTTCACAATAATTTGCCCATCAATCACATCGGCAACATCTGTACCGATTACCTGCTGGAAGAAACTTAGCGGTACAAAGGTTCTGTCTTGTGAAATTTCCGGGGCTGTCCCCAGTTCGATGGTTTTCTCTCCCTTTGCAAAGCTGTCTGTGCCGATTGTAAAGCTTATATCACTGTCTATGGTTACACGCTTAAGGTCGTTATCCCATGCGACTTCATGGCCAAGACTTTCTGCAATTGCACGAAGCGGAACCATAACTATACCCTGTGCGTTTATGTAGGCTGAAACGTAAGCATAGTGGCTGCTGACAGGTTGATCCTTCACAAGAATTTTTTCATTTGATACATCAATGGGTGCGACCTGAGAAACATCTTCTTGATTATCAGCATCTTCAATTACATCTTCGTCCAGCACGACAATTTTCTCCGGAGTTGTTTGTGCGGGGATGCTTCTGGTTGATGGGCCATATACGACGACAAGCTTTCTGTCAGCCAATTCACCGGTAAAAACTTCACCATTTTCTGAAACGATTACTGTATCAACAGAAATATTCAGCTTTAATGAATTGTCAGAGCTAACATAGTCCGTATCAAACAAGTCAACCTTCACATTCCTGTCTTCCCTTTCAACAACAACGACTTCTGTAGAATACTGTGGGGGATAGATCATAATCATCGGTGCATTCGCATTATAATAACCGGTGATTTTTGAGCCGACGCTGATTTCCTCATTATCCAATATGTATGTATCTGAGGTTACGACTATAGTGGCGGGTGCCTTTTCTTCGTTTTCAACAGCGTAATACTTCATACCCTTAACATGCTCAGATTCGGATATGCTGACGACCGTTCCGGTGAAAGAGCCAAAAACGAACTTATTCATATCCTCAATCTCAATGCTTATTGGCACATCAGTAGCGATTTCAGCGCTGATGGGTACTGCAGATATTGGTACTTCTCCATTTGCACTATTTAATGTGCTGATATCAGCAGCAAATGCGAAAGGTGATGAAAAGGTTAGCAGTGATGCGGACAAAAGTCCTGCAATAATTGTCTTTGAGTTCATATGTTTTCTCTCCTTATGTGAATTTATTTTGTATCCAGTTAGACACAAACTTTCATGATATGTTCCTGAAATTAGTAAACGTAATATTTACGTAATATAAAATGCAAATTAACATAATATGTATATTCATGGATGATTGTGTGGAGCCAGTTGAAAAACATGGGCCTTCATGGAACTTGGATGATACATAAAACCGTAAATCATTGAAGTGCCATTTGCTCTCATCTCAATACCGAGTCATCAAATAAAAAAAGATGTCGAGGAAACCGTAATATCTACCTTTGGTATCCTCATCGGCAGTGAAATCTACCGATGGGGTCTTGACGGGATATATGATGTGAGGCTGCACGCCGCTCAAATTGATATGGAACGGCTGCACCTGACCTTTGGAGACGCAGCCCATACCATGCGGCTAGAGTTACTGCATGGTATGACCCAGAAGCAGACGGTACTGGAAGCGGCACAAAAGTTGCTTCATGAAACCGGTGTAACGGCAGATATCTCGGGATGGTAATAAAATTATGGGATGAAAACGAAATATTAGTAATGGGGAGTAACAACGGAATGGTACCTGTCGAGGGCACTTTATTGATTCAATAATTTGCCAAGCTCAAGAGTTATTTGCCTAGTATACCGTATAAAAGGAGTTTGTGTATATACTTCGTGTTTTCTTCGAGATTATTGTTAATAGTAATGTCACTACCCATAGTACTAATTGCATTTATAAAGCTCAAATATATTTCTGTTGGTATATTCTTATCAATGTGATTTTCTTCTTTACCTAACTCAATATATTGGATATATACTTCATTTTTAACTTCTTGCATATTTTCTACTAATAGCCTTACGAGGGTTTTATCTTCTAAGGCTTTTTTACTAAAATGTTGAGAAATTTCCTTACTAAGCCCTTCTGTACATAATGATAATGCCTTATTTAGTTTATCTAAATAACTGATATTCATATCCAATATTTCGATTGCTTTACTGAATGTATCTTTCATTACAATCTTTGCACATTCAACGACAACAGCTTCTTTGCTCCCATAATAATTATAGATGGAGGCTTGGGATATACCTGAATATTTAGCGATCTCCTTCATACTCACTTGGGATACACCCTTTTCTTTGAAAAGAGTTTGAGCTGCCTGAATAATCTTGGCTTTGTTTCTTTCAGTTGTTAACTTGTATTTATTTATTTTTCTCATAAAATTAAATCCCCTTCCTAAGAGACAATCAAATAATTCTTTTTACGACCTTTGTCCAAGACTGATATCACCAGTATATCATAAGGAACACAAGTTTGGAACTTGAAGGTGTAGATTATAAACTGGTTGACTTTGGGATTATTAAGCTATATTATAAGTTTAGAATATAGTGTTCTATATTACAAACTTTAAGGGGGAGTTAGTTCATGTCAAATGTTATTTTTTATTTCAGTGGAACAGGGGATTCTTACTCAATAGCAAAAGGGATACAAAAAAAAATAGGGGACACAATTCTGGCACCGTTGCTTAAAGCTAAGGATTATAAGGTTGCAGAATATAATATTGTGGGATTTATCTTTCCAGTTTACTATGTTCACGTTCCCCAAATAGCTTTAAGTGCGATAAATGACATAAGTCTGAGAAAGGGTCAGCAAGTATTTGCAATTGCTGCTTATGGTGGATCTTGGGGATATGCTTTACAAGACATAAGAGAAGCGCTATCTGGTAAAGAAGTGATTTTGCAAGAATACAAAATTAGAACACCGGGTAACTACATACTTGAATATGGAGCATTACCGAAAACTTATCAAGAATATATCCTTAAGAAAGCTGAGAAACAAATAAACAAAATTTCAGGCTTTATCCTCGAGGTTAAAAAGACTGGGTATATAAAACCTAATCTAATAGCAAGAATATTTCATAGTAGGTCAAATAAACAAAGGAGTTTATTTGGAGAGATAGGCTCTAAATTTTATGCAAAAGAACAATGCGTGCACTGTTACCAATGTGTGAAGTTATGCCCGACTAAAAATATTACTATTAGTAATGGGAATCTAATATGGGGAAATAAATGTGCACAGTGTATGGCATGTATCCAGTGGTGTCCTCAAAATGCAGTATCCCACCCATTAATGAAAAAAGACAGAAGACATTATACTAACCCCAATGTAGTAGTAAACCAATCAGGAGAATTCGAA
>JAAYPS010000016.1 GCA_012519655.1 Clostridiaceae bacterium
CCCTGTGTTCCCTGTGTTCCCCCCTGTGTTGCTTGTGTTGCGCTCCTTATTGCCTAAGTTAGCGGTACAGCTTTAATGACAAAATTATCGTCATATACACCTTCTATAATATGAAATGGAGGAACAATAAGAAACTCTTCTTCGTTCCATTGACCATTTATGAGCATATTAATAAGTCTGGTGTCTCCACGGATCACTTCAAAGTCTTGTCCTTTATCTAAAGCTTCATTTTCAATGCGTTTTTTCATATCAGATTTTTCGTAAGGCGGTGTTTCTATATAAATAGTCTGATTGTCGCTACCGTCCTTTGGTGATAAAGACTCAAATATGTAATGGGCATTTTCCTCACCATATTTCTCTATTAGTTCCTCTAAACTCATGTCAATGCCAAGCATTTTATGCATTTTACTGTTTCTAATATAGTAATCTCCATCTTGCATATAGCCTCCCGAGGTCCATCTGCAACTGGGTCGGTGTCCAAAATGTTCTTTATGACTTTGCTTTGAACCAAGAAAAATAGTACAGCAATCATGTGCTCTTGGAATAACGACAGGGATATCCTGAGTCTTGAGCCCTGCAATAGCATTACCACAAAGACCGTAACAAAGCAAAATATGGCTGAAAATATTTGGATCTGTATTATCGATTTCTTTTTGTAATAATTCTCTTAAGTAATCGGGATAGTCATGTGACATTTTTAATGTAAAAACCGGAAAAACATTATTATTACTCTCTAATAAGGTTTGATATATTTCACGAGTAAAAACATCACAGCAAATAAGTTTATGTCGCATATTAAATATCACTCTCATTCATTATTATGTTAAATTTCACTTTCATTCGTTGTTCATTATTGTATTATCTTTTAGCACATGTCGAGGAATATGGTTCTGAGCCAATATTCATTATTGTACTATTCTTATAGCGCATACTGATGAATATGGTTTCAACCCCTATATTCGCTATTCATTATTGTATTATTTTTTGAATGAGTCTGCAATGTTTTACTTTTTTAACATTTTCGATATTACACATTTTAAGCTTGCTGATAATTGAGCAAAGACCATCATAGTGTTATAATTATTTCAGTTAGCAAAAGTCTGATGTGATGCAGTATTACAATTTATGGATATTTAACTTAATAAAAATTTAACCTTATAGAAAAGAGTGAGCATATGCCTAAGATTACAGTTCACACTGAGAATAGTAATATTTCCTTTCTCGTACCTGAGGGTATAACTTTGTTAGATGCACTAAAAAATCAGGGTTTTAATATAGAAACTCCATGTAATGGCAAAGGTTCATGTGGAAAATGTCGAGTATTAATTCATGATCTCATACCTTATACATCCGAAGAAAGAATGCATCTGTCAGAATCGGAAATTGATAAGGGTATTCACCTGTCCTGCATGGTAAAGGTTATTGATGACATGGAGATTTCCCTAAATATTAATAAACAGAATGCATCTATAATTACACAGGCAAATGTCTCAAAAACCGAAGGCAGACCTGTGGTCAAAAAACAATTTATTCAACTTCCTCAACCTTCCATTGAAGATCAAAGGTCTGATGAGCAAAGGTTGAAAGATGCTGTAATAAAGATTCGGTCAAACAACATTAATGATTTTAATCACTTTCCACTTTCGTTTCTTAAGAAGCTCCCTATTACTCTAAGAAAAGAGGATTTCAGTGTAACTTTAGTGGAAGTGTTAGGTCGTATAACTGGTGTGGAAAGTGGTAACACAGTATTAAAGAATTATGGAGTGGCAGTTGATATTGGTACTACAACCCTCGCTGCCTATCTTTATGACATAAATTCAGGAAAAAATATTGCTATATCATCGCAATTAAACCCGCAAAAAAGACATGGTGCAGACGTAATTTCCAGAATAGAATATACTTCGAAAAGTAGCGATAATCAATTGGAAATGTCAAACATTATCCAAAATGCATTAAATGACTTAATAAATGATTTGACAATGTCAGCGGGGATAAAAAGCTCGGACATATATGCAGTAACTCTTTCGGGGAATACCACAATGCTCCATTTGCTACTTGGTATACCATCGGAAAATATTGCATCAGCTCCGTTTATTTCGGTAACGCTATCAGTGCTTATCTTAGAGCCCGATGAGTTGCAATTGAATATAAACCCTTCTGGAAGATTATTTATACTACCATCTGTTTCTGCATACGTAGGTTCCGATACTACAGCAGCAGTGCTTTCAACCGAAATGCACAAAAACAACAGTACTTCTCTTTTGGTTGATATTGGAACTAATGGTGAAATTGTCATTGGCAATAATTCGTTTTTATATGCATGCTCAACCGCGGCAGGTCCAGCATTTGAAGGCGCGAATATAGCATGTGGTATGGGTAGTGTTGATGGTGCAATAAGTAGTGTTTGTGTGACGGATGACAAGGATTTAGGCATTAATACAATAGGGGATAGGAAGCCTATTGGAATATGTGGATCAGGCTTAGTTGATGCAGTCTCATGCATGCTCAACATTGGGATATTAGACGAAACGGGACGCATTTTAGACAGTGATGAGATGTCGGATAAAGCTAAAAAGTACAGTGATAGAATAATTAATATAAACAACCAACCAGCCTTTTTGCTTGTCGCATCCGGTGATACTGATCACGGTGAGGATATATTCATATCTCAAAAGGATATACGTGAGCTACAGAATGCAAAGGCAGCAATTGCAGCAGGAATAAATATTCTTATTAAAGAGACTAAATGCGAAATGAAAGACATAAAAAATGTATACCTATCAGGTGGTTTTGGAAATTTTATAAGTATAGACAGCGCTTTAAATATTGGTCTTTTACCTAAAGAGCTTTCAGGGAGAATAACTCCGGTGGGAAATGCAGCTGGGGCAGGAACAATTTATGCATTGCTGTCAGAAGATAAACTAACACAGGCTTGCGATATTGCAAGAACAATTCAATATATTGAATTATCATCTAACGCAAGCTTTACTATTGAGTACACTGAAAATATGTTTTTTGGTTCCATTATATAATAAATTTGTGAGTTCAGGCTTATTACTCACAAAAGGAGACTCGCCATGAGAGATGATCTGGGCTTTGATTTTAATAAGGCTGTAGAAGCTGTGCAATATTATATTAAGGTTACAAAATTACCTGCAATTCTAATAGATGATACAGGTAGCATTTTGTACTCTTCGTGCGGCGAACAGAAGTTTTGCATGTTTTGCTCTGATATAACACACGGTCAAACCAATAAAGATAAGTTAAGTGAAGCAAACGAATCGGATAAATTAGTGCAAAACCCGAATATAAACTGTAGAAAAGTACATTTATATGGTAGTTACCAAGCCGAGAGGTTTGGAGGAAAATACGTTTATTTTTGTCCATTAGGATTGGTACATTGGGCGTCGCCAATTACTGTTGAAGGTATGATGAAAGGTGCTATTTTAGGTGGTCCTGTTCACATGATTGACCCTGAAGAATCACTAATAGCAGATTTATTTGCCAATTACCTTGATGATGAGCAGTTAATAAATGCAATTAATTATTCCAAATCAATACCAGTTGTAGATACCGAACTTGTTAATAGTATGTCTGAGATTCTTGCAATGATTACATTTTACCTGTCGGACACCACAAGATATCAGTATGATATCAACCAAAAAGAGCAGAAACAAGCTGCCAATATTTCAGAGTACATACATAAACTTAAGAAGACTACAAAAGAAGATGGTCAAGATATATCATCGTATCCTATTGAAAAAGAACGAGAGCTTTTAAGCGCAATTTCGATTGGTAATAAGCCTTTGGCCCAAAAACTCTTAAATGAAATATTGGGGCATATCTTCTTTGCATCTGGAAATGATTTCGAATTAATACGGGCACGTGTTTTAGAACTGATTGTTTTGCTGTCAAGATCAGCTGTTGAAGGTGGAGCTGAGATTGAGCAAATATTCGGTTTGAATTACCAATATATAAGCCAGATAAATAACTTTCAGAACCTCGAAGAGTTGACACCTTGGTTATCGAGAATCATGGAGCGTTTTACAGATTATGTGTTTAATATGACCAATGTGAAGCATAAAGATGTAATGTTTAAATCCATTGATTATATAAATAAAAATTATATGAGGAAAATAACTCTTGAAGATGTGGCTGCAAATGTTTATTTAAGTCCTTCATACTTTAGTAAAATATTTAATGAGGAGATGAAAATAAATTTTAATTCCTATTTGAATTATGTTAGGATTGAAATGAGTAAAAAACTATTGTTGGACAAGTCAATATCTTTAGTTGATGTATCTAATTTGGTTGGCTTTGAAGACCAAAGTTATTTCTCAAAAGTATTTAAGAAATTGACAGGCCAAACGCCAAATACATACCGGAAAAGCCGGGGGAAGGAATGAGGATTTTTATGAAGGTATCTGAACTAAAATATGAACGAATACCATTTGAGTCTATTCAAAACGAGTTTGAGCAGGTTTTATCAGCCATAAAAAATGCAAAATCAGTTGATGAAATACTAAATGCAAGAGAGAAAATGCTGAAAATTATTGAAGAATACTCCACAGCTGCCAGCCTTGCTTATATGCGCTATACAATAAACACAGTTGATGAATTTTATACTAACGAAAATGACTACTATGACGAAATAGGACCTCGATTTGAGAATTACTTACAGCAATATGCCTTTGCAATTCTAAATAGTCCACTAAGAAAGGAACTTGAGAAGGCTCTTTCGCCTGTGCTTTTAAAAAGTTACGAGGTAATGAGCAAATCCATGTCTCCTGAGATAATTGATGAAATGGTGGAAGAGAACCAGCTTGTTACTGAATATTCCAAACTAATGGCGGGGATGACATTTGATTTTAAAGGTGAATCAATACCGCTTTCTATACTTCGTAAATACATGAAAGATGATGATAGACAAGTTCGCAAGGAAGCCTATGAAGTTTTAGGAAAGGGACTTGAAAAGCATTCTGAGGCTTTGGACACACTTTACGATAAATTAGTAAAAGTGCGTGACAAAATGGCAAAGAAGATGGGCTATGAGAACTATATTGAGCTTGGATATTACAGATTAGGCCGTATTAGTTATGATAAGAATATGGTTGAAAAATTCCGGAAAAATGTGCTGGAAGATATTGTTCCATTAGTTTCAGATTTGAAGATAGAGAATGCAAAGCGCATGGGAATAGATGATTTCATGCTGTATGATAATGATGTTTACTTGCCGGGTGGAGATCCGAAACCTGTGATTGATACTGAGGGAATTTTCAAAGCAGCGCAGGCAATGTATCGCGATATGGGGCAGGAGACGGGTGCGTTTTTTGATATGATGCTTGAAAATGAAGCATTTGATGTGATTTCACGAAAAAACAAGTTTGGAGGAGGATATTGCACCAATTTTGAAAAATATAAGCAACCTTTCATCCTTGCGAATTTCAATGGTACATCAGCTGATGTTGATGTTGTAACCCACGAAGCGGGTCATGCTTTTGCTAATTACATGACAGCAAATAACGAATATAATCTTGAGTTGAATGTAGGTGGTATGGAAACTGCAGAAACACACTCAATGAGTATGGAATTTCTTACAGAAAAATATATGGACAAATTTTTCGGTGAGGATGCGACCAAATATAAATACATGCATGCTTTTGATGCCTTTTCATTTATCCCTTATGGTACAATTGTGGACTACTTCCAACATATTGTTTATGCAAATCCTGATATGACACCTGAAGAGAGAAATGAAACATGGAACAAACTTGAAGCTCAGTTTAGGCCTTATCTGAGTACTGAAGGTATTCCATATTTATCTAAAGGAACACGTTGGCAATATCAGATGCATATTTATGAAGTTCCGTTCTATTATATTGATTACTGCCTTGCACAAGTTGTAGCTTTTGAGTTTTTGCTTGAGTCTTTAGAGGACTATGATAGAGCCTTTGAAAAGTATGTACGTTTTGTCTCCCGGGGCGGCGAAGCTTTGTTTAGTGACTTGATTAAAGAAGCGGGTTTAGTTTCACCATTTGAAGATGGAGCGCTTAAAGATGTGGCAGAAAAGCTCCAAAAACATTTGTGTGATCTAAGAGCACAGATTTAATAGGATAACTAATTAATGCACTGTGCAACACATTTTGCTATTTACTAAAAAAGCAAAGCGCACTCTAACAAGGACAAAAATTGATAAAAATAATTCAGGCAGTTTAGCAAAAAGTCTAAACTGCCTGAATTATTTAATAAGCATTAAATGAGAGGTGCTGTTAATCAATATTATTGACAGCTAAGTCTTAAAAGCCTTAATACACTCTAATCATAGGGCTGCCTTCCCAGTTTCTATATGAGTGGTGTTTATTTGCGAAAATCTATAATTCATGTGCTCCATAATGTTTTTACTTGCAAAATCACAAGCTTTTAAGATTGTATTTTTTATAGCTTTAGATTTAGAATTACCATGGCACTTATATACGAGCCCATTAATACCTAATATTGGCGTTCCACCAATTTCTTCAGGATCAATCTGTCTCTTAAGTTTTTTCAAGTCACGTTTAATCAGCAAATATCCAAGTTTACCAGCTAGACTGCTTGAATAAATATGCTTCAGATTATGCATTAGATAATGACCTGTACCTTCCATAACTTTAAGCATAGTATTTCCGACAAAGCCGTCGCAAACAACAATGTCTACATTACCTTCAGGAATATCTCTACCTTCTACATTTCCTATGAAATTGATATCAGATGATTTCAAAATTTCATATGCGCTCTTAACAATTTCATTTCCTTTTGTTGACTCAGTGCCTACATTAATAAGTCCAACCCTTGGATTTTCAATATCATGCATGTATTTCATATACTCGGTACCCATTATTGCAAATTGAAGATAATTAATAGGCTTTGCTTGTGTATTCATTCCAGCATCTATAATCATAGCAGGTCCGTTAAGGGATGGAACAATGGGTGCTAAAGCAGGCCTCAAAACTCCTTTTATTCTCCCTGCAATTAAGAGAGAGCCAGCGAGCAATACACCTGTACTACCTGCAGAAATAAAAACGTCAGCGTTTTTGGATTTGATTTTTTTTATACCAACAATAAGTGATGATTTCTGCTTCTTTCTAATGGCTTCGGTTGGCTTATCGGTATTTGTTACCTCATCATATGTCGCTGTTATAATAACTCTGCTTCTGTCAAATGTCTTATTTTTCAGACATTTTTCGATCTTTTTTGGATCACCTAAAAGTTCTAATTCAAAACCATCTTTTTCGTTTATGGCTTCAATACATCCTTTAACAATTTCTTTGGGTGCGTTATCTCCACCCATTGCATCAACCAGTATCCTCAAAAACATTCATCTCCTTTGGGAAAACATATTTGTGGTTGTTAAATAATCACGCGCATTTTTGAATCTTCTTTACAACGGGGGCATTGTACAGTATGCTTGCCCCTTTTGCGTGGTAACCTCAGCATTGCCTTGCAATGAGGACACCTATGGTATCGGTGTGTTCTTATTTCCTTAATCCTACGAACTGCTAAAAGTATTTTGCTTTTTAACCAGTTCCAGGCCTTAATAAATATTGCATTTTCTTTTTGTCTTTTATATATATTTTTAGACAATACTCTATATATCATTAATATGAGAATAATCCATACTATAATGCTCAAGATTGAAGAATGCACAAATGCATTAATAACCAACAATACAAAAGATAATATTGCCAGAGCATAGTATAACTTGTCTATTCCATACCTACCATACATAAAACGTGTTAGTTTATCACGAAAACTCCCCATTTATTTTCTCCTTGAGTTTATGTCTTCTTAATTTGTTCTTCAAAGCAATCTTGCCAAATTAACATAATGCTAATATTATAACATCAAAAACAATTGCGCAAGTAATTATTAAAGGCATCAACATGTAGTCATGGTCAATTTGCTTCGCTGCCAAAACAGCGAATTCTTAAATATGTAACTTCTAACAATGTTTATCTAATATCAGCTACTTACACGGTTTGTACTTATATGACACATGTAACGTCAAATAATGTCCATTTAATATCAGCTACTAGCACTGTTTGGACTTGTACGACACATATAACATCGAATAATGTTTATCTAATATCAGCTACTAGCACTATTTGTACTTGTATGGCACATGTAACATTTATCAATGTTCATTCAGTATGCTTTACATGCTATAATGCAATTGAACTATTTTTCTCAAATGCTAATATTGTTATTATTGCCAATTATAATTTAATGATGATATTATATTAAGCATTTATTAACTGAGTTTAAACAAATATTAATTTTTACCGTACTATTGTTAATAAACAGTTAATATTGATTCGATAACATAAGCTAATTCTTGTTATATATTACCGAATTTTTTTATTAAACCATTTAGTTTTAATCAGGTTTAATTTGAATAATTATATGCTTATTCATATTTGATGCTAATAGGGGGTCATTTGGTGTTTTGCATTATGGTTGTTGAAGACGATTATAATACACGCAAGCTCATGGAAACCGTACTAATACAAAACGGATATGAAGTAATACTTGCGAAAGACGGAGTTGATGCTCTTGAAAAAATGGATAATCATCATGTGGACTTAATTGTACTAGATCTTATGATGCCACGTATGGACGGTTATGAGTTTACAGAGACATTGAGACAGTGTAACAACAGTATTCCAATATTAATGGTAACAGCCAAAGAGACACCTGCTGATAAAAGGAAGGGTTTTATTGTAGGAACAGACGATTATATGGTGAAGCCAGTAGATGAAGAGGAGATGGTACTTAGAATTGCAGCCCTTTTGCGCAGATCAAGGATTGTAAATGAGCACAAGCTAACCATAGGCAGTACGATTTTGGACTACGATTCATTTACAGTTACAGTTGGTGATAATATTCAGGAATTGCCCAATAAGGAGTTTTTACTTATATATAAGTTGCTTTCATATAATAATAAGATTTTCACAAGGCGCAGTCTAATGGATGAAATATGGGATATGAATTCCGAAACGGATGAGCGTACGATAGATGTTCACATAAATAGGTTACGTGATAGATTTAAAGATAATAAAGACTTCGAGATAATAACAGTTAGAGGGCTTGGGTATAAGGCGGTGATAAGAAATGAGCAAAATAAAATCACTTAATATTACAATGGTACTTTTCATATTTTTTATTATGATAACAGCAGGATTATTGACAGCTGTTTGCTTTCTGTTTTTTTATGCAATGGACTTTTTTCCACTTCCGTTTTTAACACCAATCCTTTCTCCTTTTATTGCTCTTCTTGTAAGCAGTATTATTGGAACGTCGCTATCGGCAGTGGTCAGTGACAAATTTCTACGCCCGTTGCATCGGATTATCGATGCTACAAAGGTGATTGCAAAAGGGGATTTCAGTGTTCGTGTTCCCGAAACCGAAAGCGATTCAGACATAGCAGTTTTGATGAGGAATTTTAATCTGATGACTGAAGAATTACAAAGTATTGAAATGTTTCGTAGTGATTTTATAAATGACTTTTCTCATGAGTTCAAAACACCGATAGTATCAATCAGAGGGTTTGCAAAACAACTGCAAAATGAAAACCTTTCACCAGAAAAGAGAAAAGAATATACCGATATTATTATTTCAGAATCTGAAAGACTCACTAAAATGTCTTCGAACGTGTTGTTGCTGACGAAATTTGAAAATCTGCAGTATGTCACAGGACAGACCGAGTATGACCTCGATGAACAAATAAGGAATTGTACTATACTACTTGAAAAACAGTGGAGCAAGAAAAACATAAATATGAGTCTTAATCTCTCAAAAGTTAGAATCTTTAACAATGAAGAAATGTTGTCCCATGTGTGGATAAACTTAATAGATAACGCAATTAAATATTCCCATGAAGATGGCACTATCTCAATGGTCTTGTATGAAACATCTGAAAATATTTATTTTAAGATAAGTGATAGTGGAGAGGGTATGGATGAAAACACCATGAACCATGTTTTTGACAAGTTTTATCAGGGTGACCGATCCCGTGCAACGAATGGTAACGGACTTGGTCTATCAATTGTCAAACGAATAGTAAATATTTGCAAAGGCGAGATTAGCGTTGAAAGTAAATTGGGCGCTGGCACTTCATTTTCTGTAACGCTTCCTAAGTCGAAGGAAAAAGAACTGAAGAATTGATAGTTATTGACGATTGATAGTTATTGACGATTGATAGTTATTCACGTCTTTATGCATTGCCGACCTATAAAAAGCATCACTGATACAAGACATCATTATGATAACAATTTCTATAAGGAAAAGACTATGCGTGATTTAACACAATGGATGCTAAACATCAGTCTGACAACTATCTGTTTTTATTGTCAAACTATGTTGCTTAAACTTTATGCATCGTTAGTATCTTGACCGATTTTGTAGATTATAGTTTAATAGAATGAGTACTTCAGAGAAAGGGCAGAAATTATAGTGAATTATTGCCCTTACAAATATAAATATCGAATGAGTACATTAGTGAAAGGACAAAAACATAAATGACCGAGGAGAAAAAGCAAGAAATAACTCAGCCAATAAATGATTTAGAAAAAATAGATCAAAACAATGAAGAAAGCATTGCGAAAAACCAACAATCACGCGTTAAAGAGAGTGATTTTGCAAAACAAAAGCAGCATGATCTGATGACAAAAACCCCGATTGTTAAACTATTATTTAAATTATCTCTGCCATCAGTTATGAGCATGCTGATATCTTCTATATATAATATGGCAGATACTTATTTTGTGTCCCAATTAGGTACAAGTGCCAGCGCTGCTGTTGGAGTAGTATTTCCAATAACAGCTGTTATTCAGGCCGTAGGATTTATGCTTGGCAGTGGAGCAGGAAGTAAAGTATCAATATATCTAGGAGAAGGTAAACAGGAAGAAGCAGAACGGACAGCAGTTTCAGGTGTTTTTTCGTCAGTAATAAGTGGTATTATAATTGCGATATTATGTAAAGTGTTTCTAAAAGATATTCTACACCTCATAGGAGCAACAGATACAATTCTTCCCTATGCTGAAAGTTATGCAACCTGGATTCTTTTAGGATTCCCAATAATGTGTTCATCATTTGTTATGAACCATTTACTACGAAGTCAAGGAAAAAATACTCTTTCTATGATAGGATTAACAGCTGGTGGTATTTTAAATATAATCTTAGATCCGATATTCATTTTCGTCTTTGATATGGGTATAGCTGGTGCTGCCGTTGCAACTGTTCTTTCTCAAGCTGTTAGTCTTGTAATACTAATTATGTTTGTAATGGGTAAGCACAGCATTGTAAAAATAAATATCCATAATATTTCATGGAAATTTAGCATGTACTGGATGATTATTAGGATTGGAGCGCCCTCATTTTTCCGACAGGCTTTAGCAAGTGTTACATCAGCATTGTTGAATAATCGCGTAGCCATTTATGGTGACTCTGCTGTAGCTGCATTTTCAATAGTAGGAAGAGTGGCATTTTTAGTATTTGCAGTTATGCTTGGCGTCGGACA
>JAAYPS010000175.1 GCA_012519655.1 Clostridiaceae bacterium
AGGCGGTGGAAGCTCAAGGGGTTGGTAATGCTAATGGGTATAAATTCATCGTTTAGGTGGTAATTGTTTTTTGCCAAGTATTTTTTTATCCAAAAGGCTAAAAATATAGTATTTATAATTGCAATTATTAGTCGCAATATTATATTATAATATTGTGACTGATAGTTCGGAGTTCTTGGAGAGACGGAGTAGCATTTCATTCTGGCTTATTGCATAGCCTAATAGAGATGTGTTTTTTTTATTTATGCAGTGAGAATTTTAGGAGGTTTTTGAATTGTCGATCGGAATTATATTTTTGCGTCTACTTGTTTCAGCAGTACTTGGAGGATTTGTTGGTATAGAAAGGGAAAACAAAAAACGTGCTGCAGGACTCAGAACTCATGTACTTGTGTGCATAGGATCTGCGCTTGTGATGGTGCTCTCAGAATATCTGTTACATCAATACCAGGGATTAACAAATGTTGATCCGGCAAGACTTGGTGCTCAGGTAATCAGTGGGATTGGTTTTCTTGGCGCAGGCACAATCATAAAACAGGGTATTAGTGTCCAAGGATTAACTACTGCAGCCAGCCTGTGGGCGGTAGCATGCATTGGACTTGCAACAGGTTCTGGATTTTATTCTGCTGCAATAATTGCTGCAGTTATAGTGTTTGTTACACTTAGAAGTCTTGGTAAGTTTGAAAATGTTATAAGCTCTAATGACAATTCTAATGTTGAAGTATGTGTTAGGATTGAAAACAAACCCGGAAAGCTTGGGGAAGTAGCATCATTTATTGGAAGTATGGGCTCAAATATTACCAGTGTAGATATAGAAGAAGATGGAGATGAATATCTGATTGTATCTTTTATACTTAAACTTCCTAAACACACAACAAAAACAGATATGATTGTTCAATTGCAGTCTTTAAATGGAGTTTCTGTCTTATAAGCGCAAAATAGTAAATGTAGTGCAAGTAATACTGTTACGGACATTTAGTAAAATAGTGGTGTATAAAACAATTAATGGGTATAAAGATATTATGATAATAATTTAAAGATAAATTGCTACGTACTAGTGGTGTATAGTAGAACTATGAGAAAAAACTGTAATGAATAAGGTCCTAATGAAGCGGTATGACGTTGGAGGTATGCTATGAGAAAAAAAGTATTAATAGTTGGCGGTGTTGCTGGTGGTGCATCTGCAGCAGCAAGACTTAGAAGACTTGATGAGCGTGCTGAAATAATAATGTTTGAAAGAGAAGAGCATATCTCATATGCAAATTGTGGACTGCCATATTATATAGGTGATGTTATAAAAGACAGAAAAAAACTTATTGTTCAAACTGTAGATGCGATGGAAAGTCGATTTAATATTGATGTGAGAACAAGAAGCGAAGTAGTGAGCATAAATCCAAAAGGAAAAACAGTTTTAGTTCATAGTCCAGAGGGCAAATATGAAGAAGACTATGATTATCTTGTTTTATCTCCGGGAGCAAAAGTACGTAGACCTAATATACCGGGAATAGACAGCGATAAAGTTCTTGCGTTAAGAAATATTCCTGATACTGACGCAATAAAGAATATGGTTGACAAAAAGCATATTGAAAGCGCCATAGTTATCGGTGGTGGATTTATCGGAGTGGAAATAGCTGAGAATCTACGATTAAAGGGGCTTGATGTAACTATTGTAGAAATGTTTCCACATATTCTCTCCCAATTTGATGATGATATGGTTACCGTTTTGGAAAACGAATTAATAAATAACGGTATCACATTATTCTTAAACAACAAAGTTACACAAATCAATGATACAGCGGACAATGTTGAAGTTGCTTTATCAGATGGCGAGAAATTAAGTGCTGATTTTGTTGTGCTTGCAGCAGGTGTAACACCTGATACTTCATTTATAGAAGATAGTGGAATTGAGCTTGGCCCTAAAGGTCATATAATTGTAAATGAAAAAATGCAGACAAATATTCGAGATATTTATGCAGTTGGTGATGCTATTGAAGTTGTTGATTATGTAACAGGTAAGAAGACTGCAATACCCTTAGCAGGACCTGCAAATAAACAAGGAAGAATTGCCGCCGATAACATTGCAGGACTTAACTCAACGTATAAAGGCACACAGGGTACTTCAATATTGAAGGTATTTGAGTTGACTGCTGCTAGTACTGGAAATAACGAAAGGGCTTTGCAAAGTCTAAACATCCCTTATCATACGATACATGTACACCCTTCATCACATGCATCATATTACCCAGGAGCGACGCAGATGACTATTAAGCTAATATTTGATGAGCAAGGAACGATTTTAGGCGCTCAAATAATTGGTTATGATGGAGTAGATAAAAGGATCGACATAATAGCTACAGTCCAAAGGCTTCGTGGTACGGTAGATGATTTAGCTGAGTTAGAGCTAGCATATGCTCCACCATATTCTTCTGCTAAAGACCCTGTAAACATGGCAGGATTTGTTGCCCAGAATCATCTTTCAAGATTATCTCACTTAATAACCTGGGATGAATTTGAAAAGCTAGAAGAGGATTATGTTTTGGTAGATGTAAGAAGTGAAATTGAATATAGGATGGGTAACTTTGAAGGTTCTGTAAATATTCCTGTAGATGATCTAAGGCGAAGGCTTCATGAACTTGATAAAAGCAAAGCCATAGTTGTATACTGCCGTGTTGGTATACGTGGGTATATTGCAGAGAGAATACTAAGCCAAAATGGATTTAAAGTTTATAATATTACAGGCGGGTATATATCAGAAACGGCAAGGCATGTAAATAACGCTCAGCACAGTTCTAAAGACGATAATATCACGGAAAACATTAAAGTTGACCCAGATACTCAGACATTAGAAATTGAGAAGTAGCAATTGCTTGAGTTTGCTCTTTTAACTTTAACAAACATAAAACATTGATTTCTCGTAATATTAGAATGAGTAAACTCAAATCCATCTGTTATTGACTACGATAAATTAGAATGATAAAATAAGCATGTAAAAGCCAAATGAATATATAACATTTGGTTTTTATTTGAAGGTTATTTTGGAACGCTCCAAAAGATTTATTTGAATGTGGGATAAACGAGGTTACTTTGGAAATCCTTCTCTAGATTTCTGTAAAACATTAAATACCATATACTAAGGCATAAAGTATTTATTTTATTTACTATGTTAAAATACTTGTAATAAACGATAAAAGAAGTTCTTTAGCCAATTATTGGAACGGTCCAAATATTATTCTCGCGATGAATGGAATGTAATAACCTTTACAAAGAAGCAAAAAAAGGTATTCACAACTATTCCATTTTATGAAAT
>JAAYPS010000017.1 GCA_012519655.1 Clostridiaceae bacterium
AGGATACCTAATTCTTTAGCGATTATTTTTGCCATTGTGCTTTTTCCTGCCCCCGAAGGACCATCTATTGCGATTTGTATATTTCTCAAAGAATCTCCTCCATGCTTTTATATATTTAAGTTATACCACTCTGTGACCTACACCTATGGCTATTTCATTTAGGTGCAAAAGACCTACACCAAAGAAAATACTAACTGCTACATGGTCGTTATATCTTGCCACACCAATCTTTCCGCCAATATTAAGTCCGATAGCTTTGCTGGAAATTTGATTTAAGGCTTCACGAGTTGCCCCTGCAACCGCACCTTGCTCAGCATGGTTTTCAAATATAACTTCTTCACGTTTTGCTGCAACCACAGCTCTTTCGATTATTTTAGTTATTGAGCTTATATAATCACCACCAAAATCAACTGCGCAACATTTTATGCCGTTTTCGTGGTATTGATGCTTCAATATTTTCTCCTCGTCTCTATTCTCTGATAGAGCCATATATATGGCAGCTTTAACAACATCCCTGCTTCCATACTTCAAATTATAATCATTCATAATAATCCCCCAACACTGATATAGGAAAACAATGCACTAACATGTTTACTTTTTATTAACATAATTTATTATATTAAACCCAATGAAGTAATACAAGCAAAATACAATCTAATAATAAATTATTATAGAAATATTGTTAATGTTCGCACCCCATATACTGTGCTTAACGGAAACTACGAGTTTAGATTTCTGTTTCGTAAGTGGTTTGATATCGTTAATCTTTGACAAATACTTTAGCAACTCGATGCAGTCCCTTTTCGAGCGGTATGGAGGTTCTAGCGTATTTTAGTTTAATGTTATCGGTTGTATTCCTAATAATAAGAGAGGTACCCTTAAGTTCTCTAATAACCCATACTTCAAGCACATCCCCGCTCATTACTTCTATTGTTATTGGAAATTTCTCAACTAGAAGATATCTTTCACCATTTTTAAAGATCATGGCTCCATGTGTTTCATATTGGCCTATTACATCAAGAGTAACGCTTCCACGGTCTATTAAGGAGTGAAAAGTCAATAAAGGTTCACCCAAATAAGGATCTTCAGGAATTTCTAAACCGATTGGATAATCCCTACAAACCTGTACACCAATTAAGACAATACACATTATTATTGATAAAAAAATTAAAACCCAACTAAACTTCATGCTTTCACACAGCTTATAACTTAGATTTAGCTAGCGCTTTGCGATGCTATTTACTCTTGATTTAACTACAAGTTATGTATCTGCTCCTGCCATATCAAATTGTACAACAAAATAATAAGGTTAAATCGCAAAAGCTTTTGATAGAAACAATTTCTAATTATTATTCCCAATCGATAAAATTCTAAACCTGGGTTATAGCTTTATAAGCTGCATCATTAAACACTATTCCCTGCAGTATATCCAGTTGAAAACGCTATGGTTAGATTAAAACCTCCAGTGTATGCATCTAAGTCAATTATTTCTCCAGCGAAATATAATCCTTTAACTAGCTTTGATTCCATTGTCATTGCGTTTATCTGTTTTACCGATACTCCGCCTGCTGTTACTATAGCCTCGTCAAAAGAACGAGAACCCGTTATTCCGCAAGTCAAATTCTTAAGAAGAGTAACTAATCTCTTTCGTTCATCTTTTGTAATTTGGTTAACTGGTTTTTCAGGTGGGATATTACTTAAGTCAATAATAACAGGTATTAATAGGTTAGGAAGCAAGTCTGTCAGAGAATTCTTATATTGCTTTCTAATATACTTATTAAAATCCCTTTGTATTCTATTATCAAGCTTTTCTTCAGATAAAGCTGGCTTTAAATCTATGGAAAGAAAGACATTCTTGTATTCGTATTTCAGTATATGTCGGCTTGCACTTAAAATTACAGGACCTGTTACACCAAAATGCGTAAACATCATTTCTCCAAAATCCGAATATATAACATTCTTCTTTTTGTCTAACACTTTTATAGCAATATTTTTAAGTGACAAACCCTGAAGATCTTTTACCCAAGATTCTTTAGTAATCATCGGAACAAGTGATGGTTTCAAGTCGGTTATTGTATGACCAAGGCTTTTAGCCATTTTATGTCCATCCCCTGTGGAGCCAGTACCAGGATAGGATATGCCACCTGTGGCAATTATTACTGCATCAAGTTTTTTTATGGTACCATCAGATAATCTAACACCTGTAATATGACCATCTTTGCTAATTATTTCTTCAACGGCTTTGTTAAAGAAAAATTTAACATTATGCATAGAAGCATATTTCATAAGAGCGTCAACTACATCTTTTGCACTATCTGATTCTGGGAAAACTCGTTCTCCTCGTTCTACCTTAATTTTAAGACCCATGCTAATAAAAAAGTTCATCACATCTTTATTGGAGAACGTATTAAAGGATGAGTATAAAAATTTACCATTACCAGGTATATTCGGAATAAGGTAATCTTCATCACATGCATTAGTGATATTGCATCTTCCCTTACCTGTTATGCGGATTTTTCTTCCCGCAATATTATTTTTTTCAAATACAAAAACATTGTGCCCCCGTTCTGCTGCTCTGCCAGCAGCAATTAAACCGGCGGCACCTGCTCCTATAACACCAACATCTTTCATTAAATCACCATATTAGCAAGCTTATAAATCATTTTTTTCATAAACCTGATATTCGTCCCATATGTGCTCAAGTTTTTCGAGTGTATCCTGTACTGTCTGCTTCCGTTTTAAGCAAATAGCCACTATTATGGCATTAATTACACTCAATGGTGCAACAAGTGAGTCTACAAAAGAATTCATATCGCTACTTGCAAAAAGAGAATAATCGGAACTTTTTGCAAGAGGCGAAGCTTCGTTATCAGTAATGGCAATAGTTGTAGCACCCTGTTTGTGTGCAAACTGCATCGCCTTTGTCGTCCTTTTTGAGTACCTTGGAAAACTGATACCAATAACTACATCACCTTTTTCTGCATTCATTATCTGCTCGAACATTTCACTAACACTGGTAGTATGTACTAATCTAACATTTTTAAATATCAGATTGAAATAGAATCCAAGAAAGCTTGCTAAAGGTGCAGAGCTTCTTACTCCAAGAATATAAATACTCTTTGCATTTAGAATTTCATCAACTATACAATTAAAATTGTCCTCATCTATTTCTTCTAATGTCATTTTTATTTTGCTCACATCTGACTGGAGGACACTCTTTAATACATTGTCCTTGTCTATCCTGTTTGAAGAAACTTCAAGCCTTTGAACTGATGTTAGTTTACTCTTAATAAGTTCTTGTAATGCACTTTGGAGTTTTGGATATCCGTCAAATCCCAGCTCTGCTGGGAAACGCACAACAGTGGATTCGCTGACACCTACTTCTTCCCCTAAACGGGCGGCTGTCATAAATGCAGCTTTATCATAATTATTAATAATATACGTAGCAATGGCTTTATGTCCTTTGCTAAATGTAGAGTACTTTTCTTTCATTTGGTTAATTAGATTATTCATATGCGTACACTCTCAACTTTACATGTTATTCTTAATATAAAGCCCTTTTTTAGCTTATCCATCATACTGATTATTGTACATAATAACTATACATTTTTGCAAGTTTGAAATCAAGATCATGCAAATTATTTTATCTATATCTTCATATGATGCTGACCTCCATAGGGCGGCGATTAATAAAGACGTAATTAATCCCCATCCGTTGTCAAGTGGAAAGACGAATTTATTGACCTTCCTTTATCAAGTTGAAAGACGAAACTAATTGCATTCCTTTACTAGTGGAGTTTCAATCTCCACATAACTACATGTTCTCGAAGCGAATTAATTCTATTCGTTTAGGATAAATTTATCAATAACATATGCTACTCCATCATCCTCATTTGATAACGTAACAAAATCAGCTGCCTGTTTTATTTCTTGCGGAGCATTTTCCATTGCAACACCAAGTCCAGCATATTCAATCATTGACAAATCATTATAACCGTCACCTATTGCAATCATCTCTTCTTTACAAATACCATAATGACTTCCTAACTTTTCTAATGCAATGGCTTTTGAAGCATTAATATCAACAAATTCCAGAAAAAATGGCTGCGATGTGTGAAAATTAACTGTTGGGCTTAGAATAGTTTTCAACTCTCTCTCATATTCTTCAATTCTCTCAACATCATCGTACCATAGAATTTTGTTTATTCCTTTTTCTATTAACTGTTCAATTTCGGTATACAACACGGGTTCTGTTCCGCTAATGGTGCTATATTTGATAGCAAGCTCATTCATATGGTTTACATAAAGCTTATTATCAGACCAAATCGCAATTAATGTATCCCTCTGCTTTCCAAGACTTTCAATCTGCAAAGCATCCTCTTTCTTCATATTGCATGAGTATATTATATTTCTACTTTCACCTGTAATTACCATGGCACCATTATATGTAATAACAGGGACATCCAACTCTAATTGATCGGTAATAAGTTGCACTCCTTGAACTGGTCTTCCACTACTAATGGTAAAAACAACTCCCTTTTCAATGGCTTTATGTATCCGCTCCTTCGTTTTTGGGGTAACTTCCTTTTTATTGTTGATAAGAGTTCCGTCAATATCTACGGATAATAATTTGTATTGCATTTTGGTATTTCCTCCTCAGAATATTTTGAATGCTATCTTCTCTTCTCTTTCACATCTTCTCATTTATCGCTAATATGATGCTATTATAAGTCCAGCTTCAATGCCTATATAATTATAGCAAAAAACCGCTTAACATCAACGTCAATATAATAGGCATTTGAAATATTACTTTTTGACTGTGCTGTGTGTGGTAGTACATGAGAGATTGCTACCACATATTGCACAGTTTATTTCATTATGTTTATATCACAAAAAGCATTTGTTACTTACATTTAAGGTCAGTGATAACAAAGATATATAGCCATCTCGATAGGAATTCGAATAAGAATACATCATTTACAAACAGAAACATAATAAGTATAATGGATTTGCACTAAGCTAAACAAATGCTTGTAGTTGTTAATTTAGGGAGGTTATTAGTTTTGAGGCTCAGAAACGTTCCAAAATCCTTGGAACCTGTGCGAAATAATCCAAGTTATGTAGACAGACCGGACGAATTAAAAGGAAAATGGTCGGAGTATTTTAATAACTCAAATTCGATATATATGGAAATTGGCTCAGGTAAAGGTCAGTTTATTACAACCCATGCAAAAAGTAATGAGAGTATAAATTATATTGCAATGGAAAGATATTCAGCTGTTCTCGGTATACTCATTAAAAAGGTTCCAGAAGAAGGATTACCCAACCTTGCTATAATAGATGCAGACGCTGAGAATTTGTTAGATTACTTTGACGATGGTGAATTGGAGCGCATTTTTCTGAATTTTTCTGACCCCTGGCCCAAAAAAAGACATGCTAAGCGCAGACTAACCAATATACGGTATCTCGAGATCTATAAAAAACTATTGAAAGATGATGGTATTATTGTCCTCAAAACAGATAATCAGGATTTTTTTGATTTCTCAATTGAACAATTTGAGTTAGCAGGTTTTCTATTGAAGGATATAACATATGACCTTCATAATAGCCCCCTGGTGGAGGGCAACATAACAACAGAATACGAAGAGCGCTACCTAAATCAAGGCCTTCCTATTTACGGACTAACTGCATACAAGCTTAACAGTTATGATTTAGGTTTAGTATAATTGAAATAGCGCAGGAGAGCACCGTGTGAATACGACATAAAGTGTAATGTCTAGGTATAGCTTAAGAAATAGCGAGAAATTGACATAAATTGTTCAGACATAATAAAACAAATACTTAATTGATATTGACATTCCAAGCTTAAGTATTGTATACTTGATTTCGTCGGATAAAGGGGAGTAGCTCAGCTGGTAGAGTACCGGTCTCCAAAACCGTGGGTCGCGGGTTCGAATCCTGTCTCCCCTGCCAGACGAAAGCCTGTAATCGTAATGGTTACAGGCTTTCTTTTGTTTTGACACACTTGAATCAAACGTAGCATACTAAATTGACATTAGCAGTTACAGGTTTTATTTTGTTTTGACACATGCTGGTATACAAAGAATATTTCAGTCAATAGCTTGATGCCCTCTTTAATTAGCTCATTTCCTATGAACAACTCAAAACTCCCATGTTATAGTGTAGAAATATATTTTTCTGTACTATTTGTACATTTTTTTCCTATCATGATATAATTGATTTTAGATTTTATAAAGTGGGAGGGAAAATATAGTGATACAAGATAGGGTTTCACCTTTTAAATCCTTACTAAAGGAACATACCGAACTAAGAGCACAGGTTAATACAAATAGAGCTGTAACCATGCTCAATGGAAATATTGTTAGTAACTTGCGTTCAGAAGAAAGCGGCGTTTCAGCAAGAATGTACAAAGGCGGAGTGTATGGTTTTGCTTCTGGTGCAGAATATAGCGACGAGAACATAAGAAAAGTTATTCTTGCTGCAGAAGAAAATGCAAATTTCATGGATTCGAGAATCAAGAAAAACAAACCTATGCTTCCTACTGTCGGGACTGGAAAAAAAGAACTTTTGAAAGATGTTAGAGATATCGAGCAAAAACAACTTATTAATTTTGCAAAAGAGATTGATGAATATATCAGCAAAACGTATTCAGATTTAGCAAGTCGTACGATAGCTATACGTTGTGATAGCATGGAAAAATTGCTTACCGTAAGTGACGGATTCGATTCTCATTCTCTTTTACCTCGTAGCTTTGTATACATATTTTTGACTGCAAATGCCAAAGATGGCACTCCTGTGGAATTATACAAGCCATTCGGAGGCTTTGGTTATTTTGATGAAGTGTTTGAAAAGCCTGAATCCCTTCATGCAGATATTGACAGTATATATACCGATCTTATGAAAAAAGCCGAAGGTGTATACTGCGACGCGGGATATAAGGATGTTGTAATGCATCCCGATCTTGCAGGCATCCTTGCTCACGAAGCAGTGGGACATACTGCGGAGGCTGACCTAGTCCTTGGCGGCTCAGTGGCAGTTCATAATTTAGGAAAACCCGTTGCAAGCCAATTAGTTACAATGGTGGACTTTGCCCACACAGCATTAGGCGAGCAAGCGCCCCTACCCATTTATGTTGATGATGAGGGAACGCCAGCAGAAGATGCTGTTTTAATAAAAGATGGTATACTTACTGGATATATGAACAATCGAGAGTCGGCACAGCATTTTGGAATGAAACCTCAAGGAAATGCACGTGCTTATCTATTCTCAGACGAACCGTTAATTCGTATGCGCAATACAGCAATTCTTCCTGGCAAAGACAAACTTGAAGATATGATTGCATCAATTGATGATGGATATTACTTAACTAAAACAAACAACGGTCAAGCTGATACAACAGGTGAATTCATGTTTGGTGTTTGCATGGGTTATGAAATCAAAAATGGTAAGCTTGGTAGAGCTATTCGTGACACCACCATATCAGGAGTTGCATTTGAAATGCTAAAAACCGTTGATATGCTTTCAGACGACATGTTATGGACATGTTCCGGGATGTGTGGTAAGAAGCAACCAATGCCTGTTGGTATGGGTGGACCTGCAATAAAATGCAAAGTTAGTATAGGCGGTAGATAAGGGGGTAGAAATATGAAGACTAATAAAGAGATTGCCACATATGCACTTGATGCGCTAAAAAAATCTGGAGCAGAGCATGCACAATGCCTTGTTTCATCAGGCAAAGTTGATGAATTTAACGTTGATAGTGGCGAATTCAGTTTAATGAGAACTCTATTTAATAGTTCCATCACAATGAAAGCTCTCCTAAATGGCAGAAAAGGAGTTATTACAGTCAATAAACTAGATAAAGAATCAATAGATAACGCAGTGTGTGACTGTATTTCTGCTGCAGATTCCTCTGTGGTTGATGAAGCAGAGGCTATTGCACCAAAAGAAGAAAATGAAGATTTTATATCAGGAGTTATTACCCCAGATAAAAATAAGTTGTTTGATAGAATACAAGAATTCATGGATGATGTGAAAAATGAGTATCCAAAAATAGTCCTTGAACAATCAGTATCAAAATACTCCAATACAGAAAGTGTATTTATGAACACAAACGGAGTAAATTATAATTATACCCGCGGACACTATGACATAAGCTCTACTTTTCTAGCCCGTGACGGTGAAAAATCGTCATCATTTAATGGGTATGGTGTTCTATTGGATTCATTAGATAGGAAAATTATTGATGTTGGTATGTTAAGGACACTATTAGAAGAAAGCCAAAATCAAATTGATACAGTACCCTATGCAGGTAAATTTGTCGGAAAAGTAATAATTACTCCTGCTTGCCTTATGGATATTGTGTTAACTGCACTTGGACTTTTCACATCTGATTCTACAATAATAGATGGTACAAGCCCATGGAAATCTATGCTTGGAAAACAAGTAGCATCAGATAAGCTTTCAATATCTAAAAAGCCTTTAGACCCTCAGATAGTATGCGGAGAAAGATTTACTGGAGAAGGTTTCAAAAGTGCTAATATGGATATTATTAAAGATGGTATATTAGAGAATTTCACACTATCAAACTACGCATCAAGAAAAACAGGTTTCCCTAGAGCTTTGAACTCAAGCTATAATTTATTTGTTAAACCAGGTGAAATAAGCCTTAATGAACTTACTAAAAGTTGCGACCGTGGAATACTATTGAATAGATTCTCGGGTGGACAACCAAGCACAAATGGTGATTTTTCAGGTGTTGCAAAAAACAGTTTCTTAATTGAAAATGGCAAAATCACAAATGCCTTAAGTGAAACTATGATTAGCGGAAATCTAATTGATTTACTTAATAGTATAATAGGTGTTTCATCAGACACTATATGCGATGGCTACTCAGTTCTTCCCTATATACTTTTTGATGGTGTGACTGTATCAGGTAAATAAGCTTAATGTAAAATAACTTATCTAACATTAATAACCCAAAGAAATTCACATTCGGATTTCTTTGGGTTTTATCTTGTCCATAAATTCTCATTTAACTAATGAGAACCATTATAATACTCCATCTTCAATATAGTATATAACAAACAAAATATAATGGGGCATTAAATGAAAAAATTACTAATCTTAGCATTGCATTAATGTTGACATTAGGATCGACTTCAAATCTCGTCCAGTTTTTCAAGCCACAAAGCTACACTTGCATCACTGGGCATTCTCCAGTCCCCTCTTGGTGAAAGGCTAACCGTTCCAACTTTTGGTCCGTCTGGCATGCATGATCTCTTAAATTGTTGGCTAAAAAACCTCTTGTAGAAGAAATGAAGCCATTTTTTGATGGTTTTTTCATCATATTGATCCTTAAATGCAATTTTCGCAAGATACAATATTTTTTCGGGTCCTGCACCATGGCGAACCATATAATACAGGAAAAAGTCATGTAATTCGTAAGGACCTACAATTTCTTCTGTCTTTTGCTCAATTTCCCCATCCGCATTTGAAGGGAGTAGTTCTGGGGATATGGGTGTATTAACAATATTTTTCAATGTTTCAGCAATTTGTGGCGATGAATTATTTTCTGCAAACCAGTTTACGAGCCGTTTCACAAGAGTCTTCGGGATACTGCAATTTACAGAATACATTGACATATGATCACCGTTATAAGTGCACCAACCCAAAGCCAACTCTGATAAGTCACCAGTACCTACTACAAGCCCACCCTCTTTATTTGCAATATTCATAAGAATCTGTGTACGTTCTCTTGCTTGTACATTTTCATAGGTAACATCAAAAATATCGGGATCATGCCCAATGTCATGAAAATGCTGCATACAAGCATCCTTAATATCAATATCACGTATATCAGTACCGAAATAATTCATGAGTCCAGTGGCATGTTGATATGTCTTTTCAGTTGTACCAAACCCCGGCATTGTAACGGTTATTATGTTTTTTTTGGGTAAATTCATCATATCCATTGTCTTAACAGCCACAAGCAGGGCGAGAGTTGAGTCGAGGCCACCTGATATCCCCAAAACGAGCTTTTCTATTCCGGTATGTTCCATCCTTTTTGCTAAACCAGCAGTTTGAATAAGAAATATTTCATTGCATCGGCTATCACATTTTGCCATTTCTGAAGGAACAAAAGGATGTTTGGGGATCTCACGGAGTAAACTTTCTATTTTTTGAGGAACATGGCTTACCGTAATTTTCCGATTCTTAGTGGGAGAATCGGCTTGAGCAAATGAAGTGGAGTTAATCCTTTCATGGTATAGCCTTTCAACATCAACATCTTGAATAATCAATTGAGATTGTTTTTTAAAACGTTGGTTTTCAGCAATAATAGAACCATACTCGGCTATAAAGGCTTGCCCGCCAAACACCAAATCAGTTGTTGATTCACCTACTCCTGAAGAAGTATAAATATACGCTGAAATACACTTACCGGATTGGCTTGTCACAAGCATTTTTCTATATTCATTTTTCCCAACAATTTCATTACTTGCTGAGAGATTGCATAAAATTATGGCACCATTTTTCGCATGAGTGCTCGAAGGTGGTACCGGCATCCATAGATCTTCACAAATTTCTATAGCAAAGCTCACTTCTTTTAATAGTTCGTCTTGAAAAATGAGGTCGTCCCCGCATGGGACATTTTCACCGAAAAGGTTAACAAAATCAGTTGTTAACGTCTTGCCCTCCCTGAACCACCGTTTTTCATAGAATTCATTATAATTTGGTATATATCTTTTTGGAACAATGCCTAAGATCTTGCCTCCTTGAATAACGGCAGCGCAATTGTATAGCTGCTGATCAATCAACAATGGTAAACCCACTATGAATACATTTTCCCATTTTGATGACTCTTGCTTTATTTCTTTTAATGAGTTCATTGCCATATCTAGCAGTAGGGACTGTCCAAAAAGATCACCACAGGTATAACCTGTTATGCAAAGTTCTGGGAAAACAGTTAAATATACTTTTTTATCTGCAGCGTCCTCCATAATTTCAATTATCTTTTTTGTATTAAACTTACAGTCTGCAACTTTCATTTCGGGTACAGCTGCACCTACACGAACAAATCCGTAATTTAGCAAATAAACCACCTGTCTTCAATCTTCAGTATTTTAATGGAGACATAATAACCTCATCCATAGGGTTATTATACCATATTCATCTTATTACTACTCAAGAATATTTATAAAGCATTTCGCTATACAACACGTTTAATATTATACATTCAACATTACTCTTTAAAAGTCGCTGTGAATATGTTGTGGTTTTACATGAATGATTATCATCACATATTGTACAGCTAGCTTTAATAAAGTTATATCGCAAAAGCCTTTTATAATCTCTTTAGAATCTCTTCTTGACATTTTTGAACTTCGCTAAAATTCATATTGGGAACATAAAAGCTTTCAAGTTCGTCATGTTTTTCCTTGGCTTGTTGTATTGTTTTTATTGCTCTATTTAGAAGTGTTTCAAATTCTTTTCTATTAAATTTTGTTTCTTCTTTATATTTATTGAGCATGTCTTGATCTAGAAATTCATTAAAATCTATCTCAAGAGTTGGTTTTACATCTGCATTGTGGAATTCATTTGAGGTTGTAATTGATACATCAAGTTCTGGAATTATTAGATGTTCTAATCTAATCGGATTCAATGCACAATAAAAAGATTCTGTGTATAAACCTCGTTCAATCGCTGCAGAACGAATGCGTTCTATGAGGCGTTCGGTTCCGGTGCCCGGATTGCCCTTCAAAACAATTCTTTCTTGGGTTGTAATAAGGGAAGACAAATAATTTACCAGTCCTTCAGGCGTGATGGCTGAAGCAAAAAGATGTCTTTGCTTGCCTTCAATTTCTGATATACCAATACCTTCGAAAACCCTATCTACTGTCTCTGATATTATAACATTTGCTTTTCCATGATTCATTGCCTTGTTATATATTACTTCATTGTCTTTGTATATGCTGTATGCAGCTTGAATGTATCTGTATGCTCTTTGAAACAGTTCACTTGTTTGCTGATTCGTTGCTAATATCTTGTCTCTATTCTCAATAATTCCTTCATCATTCCAAAATTGTCCCAGATTTATTATTTCATCTATTGCACCGGGAGTTTTTGGGTCAATAATATGAGGCGCAGTACCGTCAATTATCGCTACACCTTTGTCGGGAAACACAATCCCATCAAAACTTGCCGGATCGCTTGAGCAGTGCATATATTCTATATCGCATCCTTCACCACACAAACCTGCTGCAATTTTCTTCATAAATGATGATTTTCCTACTCCAGGTCCTCCCTTTAATATCAATATTCTTTTTGCCTTCTCCTGTGGTAAAACAAAATCGTAATAACTAAAAAAACCTTTTGAAGTATTTCCTCCCGGAAACATATGCCTTTCCTTCCCTTTTGCCATCGGAATGCCTCCTCGCACAACTCACTTTTGCTACAACATATCTTATGTCCAGCCCGAATTGGGTATACAATTTCTTTTTTCGACTCACTTTCGCCGCATATATCTTATGTCCAGCCCGAATATTTTACATCTAAAAACACATGTAGCACATGATATTTTACATCGAAACTCGGAATATGTACATTGCATAATGCTATTATAGGGTGTTTGCCTTATGAAGGTTACTGTCTATAATAATCTAAACTCGGGTTATTATATGAATTATTAACCTGAGGTATTCCACAAATACAGACCCACAAAATATTCACGAAATAATATAAATCATGATATAATAACCTCATAAATGAGGTTATTATAGCCTTAGGCGGAACTTACGCGCGTACAGTTTTTTTGTTATAGCAAAAAATATACATGTGTGATTATATTATGAATCATTCTAATTCATGATATAATAAGTTAGCCTATCTATTTACATAATTATTATTCTTTATGGGGGGATTTTTAAGTGAATTACTATTATGAGAATGACATGTTTCGTTTGGAAGGTGTTTCCACCGAACATACTATTTCAGATATAGATATTTATATCGGAAAGAGTATACTAAACAACACCGCAGCCTATATTAAGAAAAGAGATTTTGGAAACAGATGTCTAATTATCGCAGATAATAATACATATCATGCTGCGGGAAAAGACTTGGACGAAATTTTACAAAAAGGAAATATTCAAAGCCATGTGTGTTTACTTCGTGACAGAGAAAATGAAAGAATAGAAGCTGACGAGCTTGCGGTTGGACAAGTAATGATGTCTTTAGAGCCCGAACCTGATTTTCTAATTGCTTGTGGATCGGGCGTAATAAATGATATAACTCGTTTTGTTTCATATATTACAAAAATACCCTTTATTAGCATAGGTACAGCTGCCTCAATGGATGGCTATACATCTGTAACATCACCCATGATATTTGACAAGAAGAAGGTTCATAGACATGGTTCTGCTCCAAAAATACTTGTGCTTGATACAGAAGTTCTGAAAAAGGCCCCTGGCGAGATGACCGTCGCAGGTTTTGGGGATGTGTTTGGAAAATTTATTGCCAAAGCTGACTGGCTTATTTCAAACATAACAACGGGCGAAGAGGTTGACGAGCAAGCACTTGATTTGATAACCCAGGCTTTAGATAAGCTTGTAACCAATGTAGATGATATTAGTAATGCAACAAATGAAGGGCTCCAAGCCATTATCGAGGGTTTAATTCTTGCTGGTATAACTATTTTTACCACAGGGCAGACTCGTGCAGTTGCATCTGTTGAACATAACCAAGGTCATATATGGGAAACAAGGATGTTAGAAGCTGGATTGCCATATGCATTACACGGGACGTCAGTAGGATGCTCTACAGGGTATTATCTTAGAATGTATGAGTACTTTAAACATATAGATATTTCAAAATTGAATAAAGAAAAAGCTAAAGATAGAATTTTGAATCGCGATAAATTTAGAAGCCAAATAGTAGAATGCTTTGGCAATGATTTTCTATCAACTCTTGAAAGCACTAACAAATGTCTTAACTTAACCGAACAAGACTTTGAAAACCACTACAACTCTATAATAAATAACTGGAATAAAATACTTAATTCAATTGAATTCCTTCCTACATGGGATGACTATAAAAAAATATATGAGAAATTTGGACACACCATTTTTGCTGAAGAAATTGGAATACCATCTGATTTATTAAGACATACATTACCTTACTCAACATTTTATAGAGATAGATATGATTTCGTCTTTATTATGAATATCCTTGGAGTTATTGAAGAAGTTGTAGAGAAAACATTACTGGATTATGAAAATGCCGTAAAGAAGGGAAAATGAGCAAAACTGTGTAATTCTTCTTATTTGAGAGGACTAACATATTACACAGGATAACGCAATTATTTTCTAAGCTCATTTCCATTTTTTCCTTCTGTTTAATAAAGCACTAACATGATCGGATTTTTCTTCAAGATCCCGGAGAGGTTCTCCGGGGTCTTTTTTAGCTTTTACTTTCCTATCCTGCTCTATAGTATTTGGTAATTTATCATTTATTGAAATAGAGCCATCGGATGGGCTTTCCGGCACTTTGACCAATTTAGGCTCCTCTGCCTTGTTATTGCTGCCTTTATTGGGTAGTTGCTTCCTTTTGTTTTTCATTTTGTAAATTAACTCTTCTTTCAATGGAGAAATCTTCTCATCAAATAATTTAACTAAAGGTTGGAAAGAAACTCTAAGTTTTCTAAATGCAATATCTAGTAACAGTAATATTAACGACAAAACGATAAAGAAATTTGTTATATCTCTCTTTCCGCCTGTATTTTGTACATCTGTACTAAAAACTTCTTCAGGTTTTGCAACAACTCTTCCGCCACCTTCTACTGCAAGCTTTTCAAGGAAATTGTCGCTATCATTTAAAAGTCTATATTCATCTGAATATGGCATAACAATTCCTGTACTTACATTACTCTCTTCACCTGGGAGTTGAATATTTACTATATATGCGCCTGAATCCTTTTTCCCAATAGCTCCCTCATACACACCGGGTTTTGTAGCACGAAGCTCTATATTTGACGACGTGCCATCTGGAGACACAATCACCCCTTCAATTGAATCAACTTGTGGTAGATTATCTGAATCGGCTGATAGAGTAATAAAGCCTTCTCCATCCCTTAATTCTGTGTTTATTGAGTATCCATCATTTATATTTTTTTGAACGATATATCCCGTTAAGTTTCCCCAAAACAACGGAGCATCCTGCCACATTGACCATTGTGATGTCCAAAAGCCTTGTATATCCGATGTCCATGCTGCAGTTCTTCCTAATCCATACTGCCACACTGCTAGAATTGGATCTTCTGTATCACTTCTTAAAACGGTTCGTGCAGCTGGTTTAATCTTTGTTGCTACATATCCGTCAAGGGGTGGTAAAGCCTCAATTCCCCTCAGCAATCCCATTGAATTTACAAGTTCAGGATAGAAGTGCCTATTTTGCAAGTATTTTTGACCTGCAAGAAAGGCTTCTTTCGCGAATATGCTTGGTATATCTGAAAATTCATCTGTCTGATAATACCTACCCATACCACCATATGCAAGTGCCCTCAATAGAAGAGTGTCGGCACCCTTGCCGATTGCAACTGTTGACAGTGTAATACCATCTTTGTTTATACCTTCTATAATTCTTTCATATCCATGTTGCTCAGCCTGGCCGTCAGTTAACAGAATAATATGCTTTAATTTCGTTTCCTTTTTCCGAAGATTCTGCCATGCCTCCTCAAGTGGGTGTAGTATCTGAGTTCCGCCACCAGAACGAATGGACCCAATCAAATCTATTGCCTCAGCCTTATCGGAAAGCGGCTGTGTGCGTATTACCCATTGTATTGCGCCGTCAAATGCAATAACACCTAATTGGTCGGTATCTTCTAAAACCTCTACAGCTCTAATTGCTGCTTCTTTTGCCATCTCAATCTTTGAGATTCCATACTCGCCGCCCGACATACTTCCTGATTTATCTATAACAAGTACAAGACCAAGATCAGGATTTTCTTCTTTCTGGCTTATATCCATATTAACAGGCAAAACAGTTTCAAGTGGTGTTCCATTATACCCTCCAGGTGCATAACTATTTTCCCCACCAATAGTCAAAAGCCCCTTTCCCTGATGCTTTACAGCCTGTTCAAGAAGTATTGCAAAATCTTTATCCATCCATTCATAAGAGATATCTACAAGTATAAACGCATCATATTTTATTATTTCTTGCATTGTAACAGGTACTTCTAGAGGACTTACTCTTGTAACTTGTGCATACTCTTCTATGAATCTTACTAAGTTCTCACCGTTATTTCCTCTTTCTACAACAAGAATTCTTGGTCTATCCAAAACTTGGACAAAACTTGAAAGCTGATTGTTTTGCAGCACCGTATCATTTTCTGTGATAATTTCTGCAGTATATGTAATCATCCCACTTTGCTCAGCAGTGTCTGTGAATGTAAAAAGGTTATCACCTTTATAAAGGTCAACCACTTTTTCTTGAGCCAAAGCCCTGTTTTCATAAAGTCTAATTGTTGCTTTAGTATCAACGTTACTTTTAATTTTTATAGATATATCAAAAAGTTCTTTCGCATTTACTTGTTTCGGTGAAATGAACTCTTCTATTTGAACTTCATCGCCAGTAACTGTTTCAACCCGGACTACATCAAGTGTATAACCCAACCTTTTTAAAAGTGCTGCTGTTTCAAGTGCATTTCCAGAGGTCTGTTTACCATCAGATAAGAGAACCAGTCGTTTGGCAACATTTTCAGGCATTATTGATTGGGAAAGTGTCAGCGCTCTTTGAATATTAGTATCATTGCTTCTCAATCTTACATCTAATGAAAAAGGCGTATTCTTGTTATCAGGCATTTTTACCACAGCAGCATCATTAGCGAAAGTTACAGCACCTGTAATATCCTTATTTTGAGCATAATTCAATGCTTCGTCTATAAAAGCCTGCATACTGTCACGATTTGCTTTTGTGCTATCTGACACATCGGCAATAAAAATAGTACCCGTCCGATTTAATTTAGTGGTTATACTCGGCGCAGCTAATGCAATTGACAAGCACAATACAAGTACTACTCTAATTGCTATTATTAAGCGTTTTCTTAAAGTAGAACGAAAGTACAAATTCCTACCAACTATTGTTACAAAGGCTATTAGTACAGGTATAAGTGCTAAAGCCCAATAATTATCAAATGTAATTCCTTTTTGCATAGTACCACCATTCAAATAAAAGTAATATCATTGCCAAGATTAAAAGTGGAATTGTAAGCTTATATGCTAAATTTCTTAAGGGTTCTGCTGTAAGGTATCCTGTATCTATATCAGACATACTACTAATGCTGCTGTTTTCTTCCATTAACCATTCATCCGGTATATTTATATCAAAAAATGTAATCACATTTCCGCTATCTTTAATTTGCTCAAGACAATATATACCTGGGCTATTAGTGTTAACAAAAGGCTCAGGTGGTATGGGAGGTGCAATCTGTAAACGTTTTCCATCTGGTAGTAAAACATTTGTTTTGACAGTATCTGGATTTAGTCTGAATTGCACTGCATCCTGAGTAACAGCATCATTTACTACTGTGCCACTGTAGGGGGCGTATTCATTTATTATGTTTGAAATTAGAATAGGAAATTCTGTTTTTAGTGGTAGATCTGTTTCATACAAATCAAATCCAAATACTAAAATACGGGTGTTGTTTACAACACCTTCTATAATAATTGGATTACCGTCATACTCCATTATAGTCTCTGCCCATGTAGGGGACTCAATGATTCTTGTTCTTCCAATTGAAAAACTTAAATCTTCAACGAAATTAAATATACTGTTATCCATATATGATATTTCAGGTGTACTCATCCAATCTCCAACCTGGAAATAGCTATTGGGTTGAGGAGCAAATACAACAACATTACCATCTTCAGGTAAGATATCGGGTACTGATCCATCAAATATATATAAATCATAACCACTGAAAGAACGTTCCTCATGAGTGGTTCTAACAAGATCCACTCCTTCAATCAATGATAAGACTTTTTCTAGAAAGAAATTACCCTCGGTAACGAGGAGTACTTTAACTTGGCTGTCTGAGAGGACAGCTTTATATGCACTATTATCATCTAGCAATATATCTTCTGTATCAATATTTACATGCATTGTTTTTACAGTCATGGGTATTTTGTCCCACCATACTGTTTTCGTTCCATTTGCAGGTACAGTAACCCATTGAGAATCAAGAAACTCATCGTCACCATAAAGCGTTATAGAAATCTCTGCATCACTATTGCCTTGATTTCGTAAAACACTCATTGCCGTGACAGAAGCACTGGTTTTAGTATGAGTAAAATTTACAACCGCAACATTGTCGTTTTGCTTTTTATATTCAGAATATTGAATTTGTTCGTTTCCAAATACAAGTGGATTATCTGAAAATAGAACAATTTGAGCGTCTGCCTGCTGATTTTTGATAGACAAAACCAATTGCTCAGCCTTTGCTCTATCAGTGTAACTTGATGATTGTTCTATGGATTCAATGCTTCTTTTTATATCCTCTTTTGAAGTGGAGGAATAAAGTAAAACATTTGCTTGTCTTGCAACGCTGATTACAGTAACTGGAGTATTGGAAGAAAGATTATCGACATATTTTATTGCATCTTTCTTTGCAGCACTAAGCCTGGTAGGTTTAATATCTGTAGATGCCATACTTAATGAATAATCCATAACTAGAATTATTGGCTGATTTGAAATATTGCCAGTGTTTACTGAAAAACCTGTTAAAGCAAGCACGATGAGTATAGCAGCTAATATTTGTAAAAACATAAGCAAGTTTTTGCGTAGCTTCTGCCATGGTGTCTGAGCTTGCATATCCTCTAAAACTCGGCTCCACAAAACAAGGCTCGACACCGTAACCTCTTCCCTCTTTTGCTTCAATATATATAGTAGAATAATGATGGGTATGGCTAAAAGCCCTATAAACCCGATAGGTGTTTCAAATGACAATAACTCACATCCTGTAAATCAATTATAAACAAAGGCTATTACTTTTGCTATCTCCCAATAATTGGAAGATGCATTCTTAATTTTAACCAAAGCTATATAGCTAGGTAATGATCGACTTTACCATTAAATCTACTGGCATATCAGAAGGTAGCACAACATTGTGTACTCCCCACATCCTACATTTCTCTTTAATATCAGCTAAATATTGTTTAAATGACTTTTCATATGCTTTTAATAATGCAGCTGACATAGTTACTTCTATAGACTTACCTGTCTCCATATCATTGAGCTGTAAGGCACCCTCTAAATTGGGGGATATCTCCTCTGGAGAAAGTAGAATGCACAGAAAAATATCTTGATTTCGATATTTCAAATATTTTAGACCCTCTTCAAGACCTTTTTCTACAAATCCGTCAGTAATAATGATGCTGACTCCTCTCCCGGTTTTCCACTCCATTTGGCGAAGTGCATCCGAAAAGTTACTTTTGCCCTGTGTACTAAAGCCTGAGATTAAGTTATCAACCTGTACAAACGCCGATTGCGTACGAAATGGTCCATAAGTGGCCTGTACTTTTTCATTCCATGGAGTAATATATATGCTGTCATATGATAAAAGGCTAATATATGAAATAGCAGCTGCAAGACGGCATGAAGCCAAAAACTTGTTTGGATTTCCATAATCCATGGACAAGCTTGAATCAAGAAAAATATTAACAGGAGCCTCTCTTTCTTCCATGTATAGCTTAATAAAGAGCTTGTTAAAACGACCGTATGCATTCCAGTCTATACGCCTGAAATCATCCCCCGGCACATACTCTCTAAAATCCGAAAATTCTACCGAACTACCCTTACTTCTTGATTTTCTGTTGCCAGTTGCCTGACCTGAAATGGGTATTTTTATTTGCATCGAAAGAGAATGAATTTTTCTTAGTGTGTTGTTATCGAGTACTTTCACTGGTAAGTCTTCACCTCATTTATTAAGCCTTCAATAATATCATCCTGTACTATCTCATCAGATATAGCATCAAAGTTAAGGAAAATTCTGTGTCTAAGTGATGGATATGCCACATTTTGAATATCCTCAAAAGAAACATTATATCTTCCGCATAAAATAGCTCTAATCTTTGATGTGCTGATAATTGCCTGTGCACCTCGGGGGCTGGAGCCATATCTGACATATTTTTTTACAATATCAGGTGAAGATTCATCATTGGGATGAGTTGCCATAATAAGTCTAATAGCATAATCAAGTACTGGTTCTGCTATAGGTATCTGTTTTGAAGCATTTTGTATTTCGATTATTTCATCAGCGTCGGTAACGGCTTCAATTGTATCTTCGCTTCTAGTTGTGGTAAGTTGAACAATTCCCTTCATATCGTCAAAATCAGGAAAAGGTACATTAAGTTTAAACAAAAACCTATCCATCTGTGCCTCTGGCAAAGGATATGTGCCTTCCATTTCTATAGGGTTTTGTGTCGCCAATACAAAAAAGGGACTTGGCATTTTATAAGTAGTATTTGAAACTGTAACGGTATGTTCTTGCATGGCTTGGAGCATGGCACTTTGGGTTTTGGGAGTGGCTCGATTTATCTCATCTGCTAAAACAATATTACTAAATATGGGACCGTGCTGAAATCGGAACATCCCTTCTCCGCTTTCTTTCCTATCCACAAGGTTCGTGCCTGTAACATCAGCAGGCATGAGGTCAGGAGTAAATTGAATGCGGGAAAATTTAAGCCCCATAACTTTCCCTAAAACATTTACAAGCCTTGTTTTTCCGAGCCCTGGCATACCTTCAAGAAGAACGTTGCCTCCAGCAAACATAGAAATAATGACCTGCCTAATTAAATCTTTTTGTCCTATCATATGCTTTGAGACTTCATTCTCTACTCTGGCTACAGTATCTAGTACATTTTGGAAATAATCTTTTTCAGTGTTCAACTTAATACCCTCCATTACTAATAACACAATTAACACAATAGAACACAAGGGGACGGTTCTTTTGTGTTGTTAATCA
>JAAYPS010000176.1 GCA_012519655.1 Clostridiaceae bacterium
ACATCAGAAGCAGTTTCGGTTGGTTCTGGTAAAGTAGATGAATTGACTTACCATATGGCTATTATGCAAAAATCAATTAATTCAGCGGTTTCAGCTGTAACAGAATTACAAGAAAGAATGAATGAGATTGATAATTTTGTAGATGAGATTTCTAGTATTGCTTCACAGACCAACATGCTTGCTTTGAACGCAAACATTGAGGCAGCAAGAGCTGGAGAAGCAGGAAAAGGATTTGCAGTAGTCGCAGATGAAATAAGAAAGCTGGCAGAGCAAAGTTCAAAGTCAGCAAGCTATATTCAAAAAATAACTGTCGAAGCACAAGATACCACAAATAATGCTATAGAAGAAGTTCAAAGGGGTAATGCTTCAGTTAGTGAGAGTACTGCAAAGGCAAATGATGTTAAGGAAGTATTTGTAGCTTTTATGAATTCTATTAATTTAGTTAATAACAAAATGCATATTGCATACGCAAATATGGAGGATATTGCAAACCGTTTTAATAGTATGAGTGAGCAGTTAGAGACAGTTGCGGCAGTATCTGAAGAGAACTCAGCATCCACAGAAGAAGCGCTTGCTATGATGCTAGAACAAGATGAATCTATTAAAGATACAGCTGAAGTGATTCAGAAAGTAAGAGAATTAGGTCAAGCCCTTAGAGAACAACTATAAAAATAAGCAGCTTTAATTCTACTTAGAAAAATAAATTTCAAATAAATATACGTTGGGATACTTTACACTAATATATACAAATGCTTATTAATAAAACAAACATAAACCCATAAATAAACTTGTGGATTTACATCTAAATATGATAAGCGGATACCTTTCTTAAAGAATGTATCTGCTTTTATTATATTAAATAATCAAGAAGCGAAAAAAATATCAAACTTATTTTACAGAATTAATAAGATACTGTAACATTGTTCTTACAGATTCCTTCTAATGCTTGTTCTTTATTGCCAGTTATCGGCTAAGAGTGTATTATATATATAGGATATCATTCCTATTAAACAGATGTGAGCATTATTCCTACAAGGCTGCAAATGCCACAATCAAAAAAGTCAGGCATGATTTCCGAAAGGACGATTTGTATGAATATAGTAAAAAAAAGTGTTAGCATATTATTAGTTTTTATTCTTTTAGTAGCTACGTCTGCTCAGGTATTAGCAAATCAGAATTCTACAACCGACGAAATTAGTGTATATGTTAATGACACTAAGATTTCCTTTGATGTTTCTCCTATATTTGTTAAAAGTCGAACTATGGTTCCAATAAGGGGTGTTTTTGAAGCCCTTGGTGCAAAAGTGGATTGGGATAACTACACACAAACAGTAACTATAACACGTGGTACTGAAGTGCGTGTCCAGCCTGGTAATCGCGTTGCAATGGTGGACAACAGTCCTTATATCATGGATGTTCCTGCAGTTGGGATAGATGGAAGAATATTAGTTCCAGTACGTTTTATTGGCGAGGCAATCGGTGCTAATGTGGATTGGGTAAATAAAACAAAAACTGTCTTTATAAATGATATAGTAGAACAAAAAGAAATTGGAAACATTCTAAATGGCGGAAAATTCGCTGCTGATAATGCTTACAATTATTTTATATCGCCTGATGGTGTTTTGATAAGAGAAAATATCATGACAAAAGTCATGGAAAAAATCGCAGACAACATTTTCTATGACTTGCATATTCTAAACGACTGGATTTATTGTATAGGCAGGGATAAAGGCGAAAATAAAGTTATCCGCATAAAAAAGAATGGCTCTGAAAGAGAAGTGGTTGTTAATAAACCAGTTAATTCTATGCAAGTTAGTAATGACTGGATATATTATAGCGATATTAATAACAAAACCCTTTACAGAACGAATTTGGATGGTTCACAAACGCACAAGATTATTGAGAATGGTTACTTTCTTGAAAAAAATTGGTTTATCCAAAATGGATGGATCTATTATGTAAACAAAGATGCTCAGGCAATATCACGTGTGAGAGTTGATGGTTCTGATATTAGAAATATAACTAACAAACTTATAAGTCCAATATCAACAGATGCATCTAATCTATACAGGCTAAAGATAATTGATAAAAATTCTTTATATTTTGCCATATATAGTAACATCACAGATATAAATCGAAAACAGTATTCACCAGGTTTGTACAGCTATTCTTTGGAGGATGGTGACATCACTAAGATTGCAGACAAAATTCCATTAGCCGTGAACATGGACGATGAATGGTTATACTTGACAGTACAAAATTTTGAAAATACTTATAGTCTAATGCGATGCAAAAAAGATGGGACTGAAGTTTTTACAATTAATGAATACAAAAAAAATGATATCCCACAAGATATATATATAAATAACTCTTCCATTTATTATACTCTTATGAGAGGTGAGGAAACACCTAATGAGCTTTTGTTTTATATGAATTCCTATGGAGAAGGTGTACAACAATATGATTGGGTTTATGGAAGGGATTTTTACGCTGTACAAGATCTAATATCAAAAACAGCTACAGCTCATAGAACATTAAATAGCTATCAAACTACTAAAAATTATTCATTAGAAAGTCAAGAAGGTACAACTAATATTACTTATGAAGTTTCAATAAATCGTTCAAGGGATTTATTCTATCAAAAACAAAGCATTGATGAGAATAATGCTTTGGAAATTTGGTTGGACAAAGAACAACTTTATTCCAAGCAAACACAAGAGACACTTTGGAATATATCTACAGTAAGTAAATATGAGGCAAACATGTTTAAGAACCAAATATTTGATTATATTCAAAGCAGTAAAGAATTGTGCAACAACCTCAGCCTCAATGAAAATGAAACTTACTATATCTTATCGGGTACAGGAGCATTTCCTATTCTAATGAGTAATATTTCAGGTGTTCTGGGCCTTGATGAAGACTTAATTTATGATTTGATTCATTTAGAGTTAAAGATTGATAAACAAAAAAAATATATTGAAGAATTAGACATTTATATTACTTATAATTCCCAAGTACAAGAAAACGATGACAGGAAGCAGTATACAAATCACTATCAATTTATAAATAGCAATTTTAATACTATATACCTTAATATTCCTTACTCTGTAAATCAGACAATTAGAGCAATGGTCGATGCAGATAAATATACTGAACAGGGAATACAAAAGTATAACGAAGGAAAGTTTGAGGAAGCTATTCAGTTATTTGATACTGCAATTGCTACTTATAATAGAGCCTCTAAGGCATACTTAAACAAAGGAAATGCATTATATGAGCTTGGGAAGTATAAAGAAGCCATTTTATCCATTAATCAATATCATGAATTAAACCCTTCTGATACAGATGTTTTTGCATTATTAGGAAACTGTTATTTGAAAATGGGTAATTTAGTAAAAGCTGAAGAATTGGGTAAAGAAACACTAAAACATAATCTAAGAAGTGTAAGAGCATACGATTTATTAGGGACAGTATCATTATTAAACGAAGAGTACAGTACAGCAGTCGAGTATTTTCAAAAAGCACTCTCATTAGACAATAACAACTACAGTTCCCATATGAATTTAGTTACAACACTATATAGAATGGGCAACTATACTCAATGTATTAATATGATCGATAATTATATTAGATACTTCTCATATGATAGAGATATGTTATATATGAAAGCACAAAGTTTATTGAATCAAGGCAAGCCAAACCAAGCTATAAGAGTATACGAACAAATCCTTGACAGGAATCCGGCAAATGATTTTGTAACTATGACTTATATTGCAAGAGAATATGAGAATTTACAAAATTATGCTAAAGCAAGTGAATATGCAGAAAGGGCTAAGGCCATTTATCCTGATTATCACTTACTGAAGTATCTCATTGACAACATAAGTTATGATTTATCTACTACAGGTAGCCAGAAACTTGTGGATTTTATAAAGAAAAATTATTTATACTACGAGAAAAACCAAGAAATAGAAAATATATTTAATGAAATCATAAAAAAGGGTAACATTTTCTCGATAGAAGATGCAAAAATTTTAGTAGATAAGGTAAAAGGCGATGACAAATTATCAAGGTTTATCTCAGGATTAGACTATGATTATTTCATTAATAACTATTCTCGCTACAAGAATGTTAAGCAGGATGAAAACCACGTCTATGTAAAAATTGATGATTTCCATATCAGTACTGGTGTACAGTTTACGGAATTTATACTAAATATCCAAAATCCAGAAGATAAAACACTTATAATCGATCTTCGAGATAATAGCTGTGGTCTTTCCGATGAAGTTAGCAAGATACTTGATGCACTTCTTCCAGAATGTAATCCTGGTTATATAATTGATAGGGATGGCTATATTACTATGTATAGCTCAGGAAAGTGGCATACTAGTTTTAAGAAGATTGGAATATTAGTAAATGAGAATACTGCCAGCAGTGCGGAGCTGCTAACTCTAAGCTTGAAGACCTTTGCTGATAATGTTACAATTATTGGTAAAAAAACAGCAGGGGAGGGAGTAGGGCAGGTTGTTTATATTGATAGGAATAGGGGATTTGCTATATATCTGGTAAACCATTACTGGAATGTTCTAAACGAAAATATTGATGGAAAAGGCATTAATCCAGATATTTTTGTGGACGAAAATGATCCTGATTATACGAAAGCAATAGACAATTTCCTTAAAAATTAGTGTACTGTCAAATATCGAAACAATTTTTGAATCTACTTATTCTTTTGAATTAGTTTGTTTTATATTCTTGTTTGGATCAAAGTTTGATAATGGATTACTGTCTACAGCATTTCGTAATTGTTGTTCATCTAAGTGAGTATATATTTCAGTTGTAGAAATGCTTTCATGTCCTAATAACTCTTGTAAAGAGCGAATATCGACCTGTCCATATCTATACATTAATGTAGCAGCTGTATGTCTAAGCTTATGTGTTGAATAGCGCTTAGGGTCTAATCCAGCAGATGTAATATATTTTTTTACTATGTATTGAACTGTAGACTTACTTATACGTTGTTTTCGTTCACTTAAAAATAGCGCATTCTTATCTTTGACACCTTCAACTGGACGTACTTTCTTATAATTATCAATTGCTTGAATACAAGCAGCGTTTAAAGGGATCATTCTTTCTTTATCACCTTTACCAATAACAGTTAAGGTGTTGTTCTTTATATTGTTAAGATTTATACCCACTAATTCAGATAGCCGTAAGCCACAATTGAGAAAAAGCGTAAGGATAGCATAATCACGAGCACTGTATTGACCATCAACAGAGGAGAGGAGTTGTTTGCTCTCATCAATATTCAAATATCTTGGCAATCTTTTTACAATTTTTGGTGATTCGAGCTCTAAAGCAGGGTTTTTATCTATTAATTTAGCCTTATTTGTAAGATACTTAAAAAAAGACTTTAAACTAGCAACTTTTCTAGCTCTTGCATAGGATGAATTTGAACGGTTGTTGCTTACAAAAGACATATAAGCATATAAATCACTTAAATTTACTGTACTTATGAGTTTTTCGTCAACATCAGATATATCTATTGTATTGAATTCAATGGATTTAGGAACAATTTTTTTATGGACTTTTATAAACCTCAAAAATATGCGTAAATCATAAAAATAAACCTGAATAGTATTAATAGATTTACCTCTAATAGTATGTAAATAATTTAAAAAATCCTTTAATAATATTGGAGCGCCTTCAAAATTATCTTTTATCATAAGTAACCTCAGAATAAAATATTATCGAAAGTAGAAACAGAATGTAGAATTTAAATAAATAACAAATAACAGTTAA
>JAAYPS010000177.1 GCA_012519655.1 Clostridiaceae bacterium
TGATACTACAGATTGCCTGATTGTTCAAAGTCTACGCTATATTATATTACGGAAAAACAATGAAAAAGTCTTTCCATTTGCTAAATAACTTGATTGGTTTGTAGAAAAATCAATATTAAATACAGTGATAAGGTATAGACAATAATAAATAACAATTAATTAAGAAATAAGTAAAAATATATTATATAATGTAGAAAACTACGATAATTATCTGGTAAAATGGAAGAAACATGTTAAGTAGAACATGCATAATTAGTTTTTACTAATAATTTATGACACAAACTACCTGTACAAAAATATTCGAGGAGTTATATATATGAAAAAAAATCTTATTCTTATTTTTTTTGTTGGAGTGTTATTTATATGTCTTATAATATCCAATTTATATTTTATCAAGGAAACTGTTGAGCTAAATGAACAATTAAGTAGAATCTATGAATTGGAAGAGACAATAATTAACCTGAAGGCAGAACACCAGAGGGAAATTGAGAAGATTAATAGTGAACATGAGGCACAGATCAGAGAAATTACTATTGAATATGATGAGAAGGTTATTGTCGTAAAAAAGACGCTAAATGCCCTTGAATATGAAATCGAAGAATTTTATAGAAACAAACATATCATAAAAGAAGATTATCTTGAGAACTTGAAGAAGATAAATGAAGCCAAAGAAAAACTAGAAGACGATTAAATATTTAATGCCCCTTTTTCCGGGGCATTAAAACCATATCTTCAACTAACCTTCCTGATTGTCCTGGAAATCCATGGCATACTCAATCGAGACAACTTCGTTATTTTCTAAAATAAATGATATAATACAATTTCCATCGGTATAGGAATATTGCTCAAAGGATTTTTCATATTCATTGCCATATGCATTAATTATCTCTTCTAATGATGCGTTTAAAGCTATACCTTCTCTGGTCTCAACTGTATCATCAAGAAAAATAATAGATGAAATATAATCCTTGTCATCTTTTGTATATGTTGTAAACTCAAAACTGCTATAAGAGTATATTTTGTCCATACCTTCAAAAGCACAGCTTGGCGCTTCAAAATAATTCATTGGTTCTCCCAATGCTTCTAATATTGGAGCCGCTTCATTATTAATACCTATTTTAACATCTTTATACTCGAAATAATATATCTCTTTTTCACTTGTAGTATCTCCACTCGAGGCGTCTTTACCTGTATCATTGAGATGCTCTCCATGGCTATCTGTAATATTAGAGTTTGATGGATCGTTGTTTTCTTGATTGTTATTAAGAATAATAACAGTTGCTGCTACCGCAATTACCAGTAGCACAACAGCTATAATAATTATATTTTTTTTCATATTAAGTCCCTCTCTCCTGCTCTAAAAATCATTCCTCATTTTTCTTGCTATTGAATGCTTTAATATACCCTAGCTCTTCAAGTTCTGCATACTGTTTTTCCATTATATCAATATAAAATGCTTCTTTTTCAATCCAAACTTTACTTAACTGCTCATCATCTCTGCGATCCGCAAGATTAAATTCGTCTGATAATAGTTTTCCAAAGTACTTTGTTAACTTTTCAGCACCAGACAGGTTCAAGTGAAGCCCCGCATCATAAGTGTCTGTTTGAAAATCTATTCCTATTTCATCAGTATACTTCAAAAAGTTGATATATAAAAGACCATTTTCACTCGCATAATCCTCTATCTGTTCATCCCATTCATCATACCAATGAGGATATATAGAAGGAGCTTTTATTAGCACCAGCTCAATATCGTTTTCCTTGCATAGTGCTGTCATCTTCTTAAGGTAATCATAACAAATATCACTCAATTCATAATTCGGAAGTTTTCTCGCCCTCGGTATGGTTGTAACGGGCTTTACATCAACCCTCATAAGATACCCATTATGAGTAATCTTGTCCTTCTTGAACATATACTTAAAGTCCTCACCAGAAAGCTCGTCCCACCTTGAATGGTATCGCAGGATAGGAAATATATAAGTAATGAATTTTTCTTCCTCAACCATTGACGCTTTTATTGATTTCAATTTCGAAAGGGATAAAGGCATACCATCCAGTGCCATGCGGTTATATGCTTCATTTTGAGGCTCGTCATACATCATGGATAATACATTAAAAACCACTACATCAGGTTTTTCATACTTAAGAGTATCTTCTAACAAATAGTATGAATGCCATATTAACTGCTGGGCACTACCGCGAATAAAACTGGTTATACCATATTCCTTCCAAAGTGTAATAGGTGAGAAGTTTTCATATACTTCACAATCCCCGATAAATATGACATCATGATCCTTTATATCCTCAGAGTAATACTCGGATATTAATGCACCTTCAAGTATTTCACTCATATACTTAGGCATTAATAGATTTTGAAGAAATATCAATATAACTATTGTAATTAAGGCCGCAATAGCCAATTTAGCAATCCTTTTTCCTGTAGTCATAATCAGTCACTTTCTATTAAGGCATTTTGTGATGCCATATCTTATAATTAAAATTGATTATAAATAAACTGGTTACTGTCGTACCCAATGCCATATGCCCCAAAAGTTATTATCGAGACAAATAGGGCTATTCCGACAGCATATTGAAGAACATCTGACTTTTCAGTCAATTGCTCTCTAACACTACCTTTACGTTGAATGAGACTAAAAACAGTCATAATAATTATACCAAAGATGAGTACTATATAATCGGATTTCTTAAGTCCTAACCCAAGCAAACCACCATTAAAAATCTCACCGAAATTCCAATTTGTAAACATCGAAAAATACATTTTAAATGAAATTCCCACATTTCTATAACAATCAAGTATTCTTATCGAGCACATGAGTAAAAATGTTCTCGCCACTTGAAACAACCTAAAAAAGAAATTATGGCGAACATTAAATTTACTATGGAACTTAGCATATAAAGGTTCAAACTCTTGCGATACTATAATTACAAGACAGTTTAATAGTCCCCAAACAATAAAGTTCCAGCTTGCTCCGTGCCATATACCAGTTGCTGACCAAACTATGATAGTTGACAAATACACAGGTACCTTTTTCCCTAGTTTTTCTCCAAGATGTTTCCTGGAAAACTTCGAAAGTTTCAACATGGGGCTACTTATAGATACCGGGTAGAATACATAGTCCCTGAACCATGTACCCATGGTAATGTGCCAGCGCCGCCAATATTCTACAATAGACTTAGAGAAAAACGGTCTTTGGAAATTTTCTTTCAGTTCTATCCCAAACACTTGTGCAATACCTATTGTAATGTCTATTCCGCCAGTAAAATCCGCATATAGTTGAACTGCATAAAAAATCATTCCCAAGAAAACATAAATACCTTGATAGGTTTCAGGATTCTGCGTAATTGTGTTTACCCCAACTAATATACGGTCTGCTATAACCAACTTTTTGAAAAAACCCCACAGTATCCTCTGTATACCAAACGAAACATTTTTATAATCAAAGCTATGCCCTGCGTATAATTGTTCGCCTAAATCGTCAAAACGACTGATTGGACCTTGCACTAATTGTGGGAAAAATGATACAAAAAGAGCAAACTTTCCAAGGTTTTTCTCAGGCGCATACTTTCCTCTGTATACATCAACTAAATACCCTACTGACTGAAATGTATAAAAGGAAATCCCCATAGGAAGAGCAATGTCAAGAAAAGATATTTCTGTTGCTTTGAATAGGTTGCCTATTGAATTTATATTTGAAATAACAAAATTCGTATATTTAAGTACAGCCAAGATACCAAGATCAAATAGCAGACAAAGCAGCAAATACTTCTTTTGTTTTGCATTAATTTTTGCCTTGTATTTCTTCCTATCTTCTCTTGCTAGACTGCCTTTGTTTTCTTTAATGTATGAATCTTGCTGCTCATACAGCTGTCCTATTTTTAAACTTACAAAGTAGGTGGCTAAAATGGTTACAGTAATGTAAGCAACATTATCCCACCCTGAGTAGCTATAAAACACGAAGCTTCCTAAAAGTAGAAGCATCCATTGATATTTTTTAGGTATTAAATAATAAATGATAAACAGAACAACTAAAAATAATATAAAATTATATGATGTAAACAACATAATTAACCCTCGTCCTGTAACCTTTGAATGAGTGAATATAAAGACTGGGCTGAATTAAAATTTTCAGGTATAATCTCATCCACTGGTACTCTGACATCATACTCCTCATGAATTTCAGAAATTAAAGTAATAATATCAAAAGAATCCAGTACTTTATCATCTATTAGTGATTTGTGCTCCTCAAAATCAACTTCTGGGTGTAACTCTTCAAGAATTTCTATCAATGACTCCATTATCTTAGTCCTCCATATGTTTTAGTTCTGGGCTATTTCATTATTGCCGTTGGCTTTTTCTGTTTAAATATTTATCCTTTAGCAATACTCTATTTATTTTCCCATTTGTAGTAAGGGGCATAACATCCAGCTGCTCCACAAGGTTTGGAATCATATATCTTGGAAGTTTCCCCTTTGCATAATTTATCACATCTGCCTTTGAACTTTTACCTGTATAGTAAAGTATTATTCTTTTTTTCACATCATCAAAAATGCAACAAGTATTAATTATTCCGTCCATTCTGCTAATAGCAGCCTCAATTTCGCCTAGCTCGATCCTGTGTCCCATATGCTTTATTTGATGATCTTTCCTTGACAGGAAAATTAGCTCCCCTCTATCGTTATATTTCCCAATGTCCCCTGTGCGATAAATCGTTTCGGGATAGAGATCGTTTAAAGGGTTTTGCACGAATACTTCATTGGTTCTTGTAAAATCCTTGTAGTAACCTAAAGTCAATGAAGTTCCGCGTATGCAAATTTCACCTGGTTCACCTTCTTTGGCTAATTCATCTGCATCATTTAGCAAAATAATATCTGTATTCTTAAAAGGTCTACCTATAGGTATAGCATCATCTTCTTCGGAAAACTCACGATCCACAACATAATAGCATGACATACCCGTAGCTTCGGTTGGTCCATAAAGATTGATAAACTTTGCGTTGGGCAGAGCTTTTCTCCATAGTAAAAATTGTTTTATTGGAAATACCTCACTTCCAAAAGCAATGGTGTGAAGGTATTCAGGTTTTTCCTTCTCAAAAACTCCAAGTCCGGATATCATAGTTAAAGCTGGAACAACCCAGCATATTGTGTTAATCTTCTTTTCGTTCAGAAACTGAACAAGCTTTAGCGGAAACATAAACAACTCTTTTGGTATTATATACGCAGTTGCACCGTATTTCAACGTAGGGTAAATCTCTTTAAGTGACGCATCCACATAAAGCGGAGTCTGGTTTCCAAATACAGTATCTGAATTAATTTCCAGAACATCAGAGAAGCTTTCTATATAATCTATAACAGATCTGTGGCAAGCAACAACCCCTTTGGGCACACCAGTTGATCCCGATGTAAATACTATATAAATGGGATCGGTATCAATTACTCTCTTAGAAATTTCATTTAAAACCAGACTGTCGGTTTGTGTTTTTACTATTTCATCATAGAGGTAAACACTGTTTTCATAGTTAAATGTTTTTATTATATCAATTGTTGATTCGTCACAAATAACAGCTTCTGGCGACAAATTATTAAAAATCATTTCTATCCTGTGGGCGGGCATTTCTTCGTCAATTGGTACATAATAATCCCCTGCGTAAACAACACCCAAAAATGTAATAATCATGGTAGGATGTTTTTTCATAAACACAACAACGGGTTTTTTGTAGTGTCCTTCTTTGTGTAAGAAAGTTCCTATTGCCCTTGCACTGTCGTATACTTGTTTAAATGTAAACTCTTCTGACTGGTTTGCATAGCAAACCTTATCTGGATTTATATCTACAATATTCTCCAAGTACTCAAGAATATTATTCTGCCTTGACATATTTGCACCTCTTGTTTAATTAATTGCCAAGTTCTTGGCTGTATATTGGCATTAAAAGTACTTATTACGATATAAGGCTTAAAAACTCTTCTTTAAGAGCGCCTTCACATAACAAAACTGATTTTCGTGCCAAGACTTCCATTACGTCCAAAAAGCCTGAACCAATACTATAATCACGTTTTATGACCGATAACTCAGTACATCCAAGCAGTATTATCTGTGCGCCTAAATCAACAAGCTCATTTTTAACAGTAAAAAAATCCTCCATTGAGAAAGGCATATCTGCTTTAATGCCATTGTATATAATATCCATTAAAAGTTTTTGTCCATTTTCAGAGGGCTGTATGGCCTCAATGCCTTGTTTTTCAAGACCCTGCTTTAAAAAACCGCCTGTAATGGTTCCATCTGTTGCCATTATACCCACTTTTGAGATTCCATTTTCTTTTAAATGTATTGCTGTTTCACCTATTAAGTCAATAATAGGTACTTTTATATCCTTACATAACTCTTCATAAAAATAATATGCCGTAACACAAGGAATAGCTATATAATCCACGCCCTGCTCAACCAAAGTCTTTCCAACTTCAGATATATCCACATATGGATTGTCATTGCTTTTCCCTAAAATGAAATTCGTTCTATCGGGTATGGAAGGCTTGTTATATATTATCATCGGAATATGCTCACAATCAAAACGAGCATCGGTCATTTTGACAACCATTTCCATAAAATATGCTGTTGCTAATGGTCCCAATCCTCCAATTATACCTAATTCTTTCGTATTTTCTCCCCCTTTTAACATCTTGTACAGCTTAATTCTTTTCTGTAGCGGGATACTTCTCTTTATCATATCTGTAGTAATAACTATCCCTATGTCTGCGTGAATACGCTTCTAACTCCTCATCTGTCAACATAAATGATACCAGAGGAGGTCTATGGATACAAGCATCAAAATGATACCATCCCTCGCCATAGTTTACCAAGTGCCAGTAATGTTTTGTCTCTCCAGGTTTTGATGCCCTTTCTATGCTAAGGGTCTCTATACCTATTCTATCTAGCAAGAGCTGTGACATTGAGTAGTAGGTAAAGCAATCTCCAACACCATTTACAATACCACTATAAGCTTCCTTCATCCAATCTGTTTTGTCGGAAAACCCTGTATATGTTAAACGTTCATTTACATATACATAGATCTCCCATGCTTTTTCTCTCAACGTCATATCCTCAGTCGTTATTTCTGCCAATACTTCATCCGCAAGCTTTTCTAAATCCTCCATTGAAACCGACTGCTCTTTTACAGTTATTATAACCTCTTCAGAAGTTGTATTTCCCGATGAATCGGTAGCCGAATATATGGCTGTATACTCTCCTTCTACTTTTAGGTTTACTTGGCTGCTGTCAACGCTGATGCTCACTACACCATCCCTGTTGTCTTCTGCACATACATCTTTTTTGTACGAAAAGGGTGTTCCAATATAAGCTGTTGCTTTCTGAGCACCAAAAATCTTGGGAGGCTCTGTGTCTGGTTCAGTAATCAACGTTGTTTGAACCACTGATTCATTGCCACCCTCATCAGTTAAAACAAGATTTACAGTTTGTTCTCCAGCAAAGCTAAAATCCGGCGTTTCTTTATATTTGACAGATACTTGTGTTACATCATCAATCTCACTTATAAAACTTGCCGGTTCAACTTCATCACCCACCCAAGCAGTTTGAACATTGGCAACTCCTTTAGGTGGAATTGTGTCAACAACTTCAACAGTTGACTCATAAATCTGGCCATCAACACTTATTTTTAAGGGGTATTTTCCGACTTTAGTAAGCGAAGTGGGACCACTTACAATATCCAGGTTTTGGGCTGTCACATTGGGTTTTAAAAATTCACTCACATCCAGCATTTCATGTGAAGCTTCAACCTGCACCAACTGCTTTATCTTTGATATATAAAGAGTAGTCTTATATTCAGATGTATTACCGGACGTATCTGTAAGGATTAGCTCAACAGGCTGTGAATTCTTCATTGAAAAATCTGGTTCCTCTTTAAAAGCTACATTTACACGTGTAGCATCATCTATACTTTCAAAGAAGTCTTCTGGTCTAGCTGTCTCACCTTCATATAAATCCACTGTTCTTACTACGCCCACAGGGGCAATTGTATCTTTTATTTCGATTTTGGATTTATACTTCCTGCCATTTACATCGATTTCTATGTCATACTCACCAGGAGAACTAATAGATATGGTCGAGATATCGGTGACATATGTAACATTGGCCTCCGAACCCTTATAAAATACTCCAGCATCAGGAATTTGCTCTCCAGCTTCAACTTTTACAACGCTTTCGATCCGACTTATTCTGATAAAATTAACTATCAATAACGATATAGCAGTTATCATTCCTATAATTAATAGTAAAGGGATGACAATATTTTTTCTTCTTTTCATCACGTAGTTTAACCTCCGCAGTAAAGTTCATTTTGATATAATACCATAAAAGTTAACGTCATTCCACATTGAACATTTAGGGTATTTTGCGATGTTAAGGTTACATTGCACAAGCCTTACTTAAATTAGACATGAAATTATTAAAGAAGTTCCATCGCAAAAAGTTTGTCAGTCTCCTTTTAGTACAGCATTTTTACCTGCAATATATCCGGACGACCATGCCCACTGAAGATTAAATCCCCCACATTGACCATCGATATCCACAATTTCGCCTGCAAAAAACAAGCCTTTAACAAGTTTTGATTCCATGGTGTTAAGGTTTATTTCATTTGTATCTACACCACCAGCTGTTACCTGAGCACTTGGCCAACTCTTTGTTCCACGGATTTTAATACGCCAGTTCGTTAGAATATTTATAATGTTTTCTATTTCTTTATCTGATAAATTTGCAACTGATTTTTTAATGTCATCTATTCCAGCTTCAAGTAATATAACAGGAATTAGTCTTTTATTTATAAGCCCTATTAGGCTAAAATCCACAGGTTTATGAAGGGAGTTACTAAACCTTCTTTTTATGATACTCTTTACTCTTTCATACGGCATATCCAGTACAATAATTTTAATGTATACTTCTTTCCCTTCTTTGAGCAGTTCACCGGCTTTCCTACTTATCTGAAGTATCGGAGGGCCTGACACACCATAGTTTGCAAAGAGAATATCTCCTTTGTCTTTCACTAATGATTTGTTTTGGTGTATTATCTCAGCCGTACCAAGTATTTTAACCCCTGCTATGCGTTTGAAAAATGAACCTTCAAGCATAATTTGTACTAATGCAGGAAATATATCTACTATTCTATGTCCAAGTGCCTTCGCTAAATCATACCCATTTCCGTCCGAACCAGTTGATGGCATTGCTTTTCCACCAGTAGCAATTATAACTTTATCCGCAGTATATTTGCCTTCTTCTGTGGAAATTATAAATTTATCATTCTTCTTTGATACTCCTGTTACTTTGCTGTCGCATATTACGTTTATTCCCCTTTGATTAAGCTCATATAAAAACACATCAAGGAAACTTGAAGCTTGATCCGACATTGGAAATACTTTACCCATTTCCTCTACTTTGTGCTCGATTCCTAAATCTTCAAAAAATCTAATAGTATCTTTTACTGTGAAGTTTGAAAGTGCTACACTTACAAACTCAGGGTTATTGCCATGGTAATAGTTCACATCGGCATTAATATTTGTAAAGTTACAACGGCCATTTCCTGTAGCTAATATTTTCTTGCCTATGCGTGGATTTCTTTCAAGTATGGTTACATCGGCCCCTGCTCTATGTGCAGAGATTGCTGCCATGATGCCTGCAGCGCCTCCACCAATAACAATAACATTACTACTTGACATAAAAATCCTCCCTAAAGTTTACATTGATAACTTCCTTGATTACTTTCCTTTTTCTCGGCTTGATTTCCATTCTTCCGTACCCCAAGTCCTTCAATGGTATTCTTTCTTACTTTGAAAACTACACATTGGGTTGTATTTTGCTAAGTATTTTAGAAAATGTAGTGGGGCATTATTTATGTGCTTTATCAGAAATTAGTATACCACATCTTTATTATGATGTTGCATAAAAAAAGTAATCACCCATTCATATGAGGGGATTACTAAATGATGTTCGCGGGATCCTCACCAATATCCTTAACGGATGGGGGGGATAGCAAGGGTCCCGCAAGTATAAAAACGATTTGCAATAAATAATTGCCTAATTAAAAAATACCTGTTTTCTCAATTTGCCCTGGTGTTAACGAAATCCACCTTGGTATTTATCAAACACTTTAGGACTCATTAAACACATTGGTATTTATCAGATATACATTTATGTTTTCCCATTTCCGAACTCAGGGCAGCGGTTCGGGAATGGTATTTGTCAAACATACATTTTTATTTTTCAAAAGTACTTTACCGCGAAATTTATATTTCTGTTTGAGTGGCAACCAGGCTTGTAGCTCCATATTTCTCCCTTAGAACTGGCTTTTCAATTTTACCAGTTGGGTTTCTTGGAACCTTATCAAAAATAATTTTCCTCGGTCGCTTATAACGCGGTAATTCACGGCAAAACTCTAATATTTCCTTTTCCGTAAGAGCAACACCAGGTTTTGCCTCTATTATAGCTGCTGCTATTTCTCCCAGTCTATTGTCCGGAAGTCCTATAACTGCAACGTCCTTAATACCACTGTTTGAACGTAAGTAATCTTCGATCTGAACAGGGTAAATATTCTCTCCACCACTTATTATAACATCTTTCTTCCTGTCTACAAGGTAAATAAAACCATCTTCATCCATAAGGGCCATGTCGCCAGTTAGAAGCCAACCATCTTTTTTAACTGCATTGGTAGCCTCAGGATCCTTATAATAACATTTCATAACGCCAGGGCCTTTAACTGCTAACTCTCCTACCTCACCTTGAACTACAGGTTGTCCATTCTCGTCAATTATTTTTGCTTCCCAGTTATAACCTGGTTTTCCTATTGCACCAACTTTATGGATATTCTCAACACCTAAATGCACGCATCCTGGACCAATAGATTCGCTAAGACCATAGTTTGTGTCATAATCATGATGTGGGAAATGCTTTTTCCACCTCTTAATTAAACTAGGCGGAACGGGCTGTGCACCAATATGCATAAGCCGCCATTGCGATAAATCGTAATCGGCCAAATTAACTTGCCCGTTTTCAATAGCATCAAGAATATCCTGAGCCCATGGGACTAACAGCCAAACAATAGTAATTTTCTCTTCGGATACAGTTTTTATAATCCACTCAGGTCTTACACCACGTAGTATGACTGCGCTGCTACCTGAAGCAAGACTTCCAAACCAGTGCATTTTAGCGCCAGTATGATAAAGTGGAGGTATACAAAGGAAATTATCGCCTCGAGATTGTCCATGGTGATTTAATTCGGTTTCACATGCTGACATAAGGCTTCTGTGCGTATGTAGGATTGCCTTGGGAAACCCTGTTGTTCCTGAGGAATAGTAAATAACAGCATCATCATCGTCTGACAACTTTATATCAGGTGCTTCTGACGAACAATTCGCTGTAATCCTGTCATAGTTTTCTGCAAAGCTCGGTCTGTTTTCACCTGCATAAAAAAGCATTCTTACATTTGAAATGTTGTTGTAAATTGTTTCAACACGTCCTATAAATTCAGGCCCAAATATTAATGCAACAGTATCGGACAGATTTAAGCAATATTCTATTTCCTCGGCTGTATACCTATAGTTTAACGGAACGGCTATCGCACCGGTTTTTAATATACCAAAATATATAGGTAACCACTCAAGGCAATTCATTAATAGAATTGCAACTTTCTCTCCTCTTTTTATACCCCTTTTTATTAATAAGTTGGCAAACCTGTTTGCTTTTTCGTCAAACACACGCCAAGTCATATCCCTACGATATTCGCCAGAGGGGTTGTTTTCAATAAGTTCGTAATCGAGCCAAGTAACATGATGCTTTTCTTGAAGATCCATATTTATCTCAGTTAAGCATTTTTCATTGGCGTAAAGTTCTGCATTGCGTACTAAATAATCTGTGATTGGCATTCTACCATCCTCCCATTCTACAAAGCCTATTTGATTTAATCCATACTTCAATACCACAAGCATTTTGCGATGTTATATATTTTGAATATCTGTGTACAATACTTATTGGAAACTAAGATTAACACGCAAAAGCCTTACTATAACTAATAGTATTATAGGACAATTATATATGTTATTCAAGAGATTAATACTCAGGGCTTTTTGCCATGTAAGCCTATTTTTCTGAAAAAGTTAGGCTTAGTCAACCTTGTATTTTTGTGCTTGCTCGTTGATGAGTTCAATATCTTCAAAATAATCAATCTTCATTGCTCTTTTTACATCAGCAAGTGTTTGTGAGGCAACCTCCCGAGCTTGCTCTGTACCTTTTTTCAATACCTCATAGATATATGGAATATCTTTCTCATATTCCTTTCTTCTATTGCGTATCGGCTCTAATTCCTCTTGCAAAACAGAATTTAGGAACTTTTTAACCTTAACGTCACCGAGGCCTCCCCTTCTATAATGTGCCTTTAATTCATCCAAATTTTGATATTCTGGAAGATACCTTTCAAATTGTCCCTCTTTATAGAATGCATCAAGATAAACAAAAACAGGATTGCCCTCAACTTTTCCTGGATCAGACACCTTTATATGATTAGGATCGGTATACATTCCCATTACCTTCTGCCTTACCTCATCTGCAGTGTCAGACAAATAAATGCAATTGTTTAGTGACTTACTCATTTTTGCCATGCCATCCGTACCCGGAAGCCTTAGGCATGCCTTGTTATCTGGCAGAAGAATATCAGGTTCAATGAGCGTTTCACCATATACTGAATTAAACTTCCTAACAATTTCCCTTGTTTGCTCCAACATGGGCTGCTGATCTTCACCAACGGGAACTACAGTTGCCTTAAACGCAGTTATATCAGCAGCTTGACTAATTGGATATGCAAAGAAACCAACTGGAATGCTTGCTTCAAATTCTCTCATCTGTATTTCTGATTTCACCGTTGGATTTCTCTGTAGTCTTGCTACCGTAACTAAATTCATGTAATATGCTGTCAGCTCAAATAGCTCAGTTATTTGTGACTGAATCAAAATTTTTGACTTTTGAGAATCTATTCCACATGCCAAATAATCAAGTGCGACTTCTACTATATTTTGACGAACTTTTTCAGGGTTTTCTGCGTTGTCTGTAAGAGCTTGTGCATCTGCAATCATGATAAAAATATCATCATAAACCCCCGAGTTCTGTAACTCAACCCTTTGCCGTAATGAGCCTACATAGTGACCTACATGCAACCTTCCAGTTGGTCTGTCCCCTGTTAATATAACTTTTCTCATTTTTCTCGTGCCTCCGTTATTATAGCAGTTATTACTCGTGCTTCCTCTATTATTTAGATAGCGTCATTCGAAGATATACACCATCTAAAGCATTTGTATATACTATTGCCCGCAAATACCTCTTGCCAGCAATTATAATATGTACAGCAAATACATGCGCATATATCCCACGCATCAATGCATCTGCCAAGTTATTATAACATAATACACCAAATGGCGTACACCTAATTATATAACACACATTTTACCAATATCAAGGCTTTTTGCTCTAAAGGCTATTGAACTATCAATTCGTGTTTAAATAGTCACTTGTTCGAATTTCTTGCTGTATTCGGTGACTGGTGTTTTTGTTATTAATTCGTGTTAAAGTGCCGCTTGTTCGTATTTCTCGCTGTATCCGGTGGCTGGTATTTTGTTATTAATTCGTGTTAAATAGTCACTTGTTCAATAATTTCGGTCAGTATCACTTAATAGAATTTGAGTATTATGTTATCTTTACCATAAAATTATCATTTACAAGAACATATGTTCTGTTTTAAAATAGAGTTGGTGAGATAAAATGAACAATATTATTATGCATGTTGATGCAAATAGTGCATATCTAAGCTGGGAAGCTGCATATCGTCTTCAAAAAGGTGCTACTGTTGACTTGCGAAATATCCCATCGGTTGTCGGTGGTGATGAACAAAGCCGCCATGGTATTGTGTTGGCAAAAAGTATCCCTGCAAAAAAATATGACATAAAAACCGGCGAAGCTTTGTTTACAGCCCGTAAAAAATGTCCCAACTTAGTTGTGGCTCCTGTGCGTTATGAGCTCTATATGATGTGCCACAATGCAATGATAAATATTTTGCGTGATTTCTCTCCTAAAGTTCAGGTGTATAGTATCGATGAGGCATTTCTTGATTATACCGGAATGCAGGCCGTACATGGAGATCCCGTTTCAGCAGCATATAAACTGAAAAATAGAATAAAAAATGAGCTGGGTTTTACTGTAAACGTCGGTATTTCTACCAATAAACTACTCGCTAAGATGGCAAGTGAACTTAAGAAGCCCGATATGGTTCATACCATTTTCCCTGAGGAAATAAAACAGAAAATGTGGCCTTTGCCTGTAAAAGAGCTTTTCATGGTCGGCCGTGCAACAGCACCGAAATTGTATCGTCTTAATATTTTCACTATTGGAGATTTAGCCAATGCCGATCCGGAACTATTGAAATATCGTCTTAAAAGCTGGGGCAAACTCATTCAAGATTATGCTAATGGCATAGAGGACAGTCCCGTTTCTGAAAATGCTCGTCCCCCTATTAAAGGTATTGGCAATTCAACAACCATCCCCTTTGATGTGGATTCAATGGATGAAGCTCGAAAAGTGCTTTTATCGTTATGTGAAATGGTGGGTATGAGACTTCGTCAAGCAGGGTTCAGTGCGAAACTAATCTCGGTATATCTAAGAAACTCAGATTTACAAGGAAAGTCACACCAAAGAAAATATGAAGCTGCCACCGACGACACCTACAATATTTTCAATCTTTCCGCCCAATTGATGGAGGAGCTTTGGACGGGAGAACCCCTACGTGGCATGGGTGTTCAAGTATCCGAATTAGTACCTAATGATATTCTGCAAGTTTCAATGTTTGACATTCCAAACGAAAAAAGGAGACTTTTAGATCAATCCATTGACGACATACGAATGAAACATGGACCTAAGTCGGTAGTCAGATCAATTTTCATAAATTCTGGGCTTTCTCCAATCACTGGTGGTGTTATAGAAGACTTCAAGATGATGAGTTCAAGGTTCTAAGGTTTTTTACACCTTAGAAGATTTTAGCTAAAAAAACTCGTGGACAAATCGTTATAGCAGATTATAGTATTTTCGAAATTTCATGCAAAAAGCACACTTATTGTGCTGGAATTCACGAAGGAACTTAAGGATTTTTTTAGATTTCAAGCAAAAAGCCCACCAATAATGGTGAGCTTTTTGCTTTTAGTAAAAGCAGAAATATATAACATAATATAGTATAAAACATTATACTATTTATTTTATACGCAGGTGTACCCGCCATCAACAGGAATAATAACGCCTGTTACATAGCTTGATGCTTCTGATGCAAGATATAACGCTGTTGAATCTAATTCTCCTTCATTACCATATCTGCCAAGCGGAACAGTAGCTTTCATATATTCTGTGAATGACTCAGTATTAAGAGTGTCAATTGTCAACTCGGTTGCAAAATAACCTGGGCATATGCAGTTAACATTAATTCCGTGTTTTGCCCACTCTGCAGCAAGAGCTCTTGTCAGGTTTACAACGCCACCTTTTGCAGCATGGTAACTTGCAGATGGTAGAGCTGAGTTACCAACCAGACCATACATTGAAGAAATATTAATAATACGTCCATATTTATTCTTAATCATAATCTTGCCAAATTCACGAGAAACTTTAAATACACTATCTAAATCAATACGAATTGTGCCACCCCACTGCTCATCGGTTGTTTCTTCTGCAGGACCAACATGTCCAGAACCTGCATTGTTTACAAGAATATCAACCTTACCAAATTCTTTTTCTACCAGTGCTGCAGCTTCCTTAATAGCTTCAGTATCTGTTACATCACAACGAACAGGTAAACATCTTACGCCTAACTCTTCTATTTCTTTAGCAACTGCCTCTAGCTTTTCTAAACGTCTTGCCATAATTACTACATCAGCACCTTGTTTAGCAAATGCTTTTGCCATTTGAACACCAAGACCCGATGAAGCACCTGTAATAACTGCGACTCTTCCTTTGAAGTCAAAAATATTTTTAATTGTCATATTAACTTCCCCCCTAAGTAGTAGTTTAAAATAATGATTAATAAATTATGAATTATAATTATGTTTTACATAACTAGTTTTGCAATTTGCATATAAGTTATTCAAGCAAGTTTTTCAAACAAGTCTGCAAAATATGTTGCTATATTTAAAGTCTAACTAATTTGTATCTATTCTACATGTTAACATTTTGCAAAATAAGTTTGTGAAAACATTCACAATAACCTTTGAGTTAATAATAGCACATTGTTAAATAATTATCAATATAATTTAGGGTGGATTTTTAAACAAACTTTAATTAAGATTTAGGTGGATTTTTGTGAGGTTTTTTGTATGATTTGATATAAGATGCTCTTTAAGTATCTGATAGTTGTTTTGCCAGTTTACACGCCTCAATAGCATCTTCTTTGGTACTAACTGATATAATAAAACCATTGTTGTGACAAAACTGTATTTTTAACTTCGTAATTTGCCAAAGCTCTTCAGAGGTTTTCCCACGCCATTCTTTCGGAAAAAAGACCTTTAGTTTATTTGTCTCTTCACTAATTGGGACACATTGTGCCATATATCCTCCCCTATCAGAAGGAAAAATGACAAATTCTATGTCAGTACCCATAACAGCTTCCTTCCAGGGTACCGCTTTCGGTAAAACTAAAATTCGATTCTTAGCTTTTTCAATATTTAGTTTAACGTAATTCTTGGCTCTGTCGATACTCTTTATTGTTTCAAATTTCTTTTTTAAAATTGTTAGTGCAAATTCTTTTGCTTCATAAA
>JAAYPS010000018.1 GCA_012519655.1 Clostridiaceae bacterium
CATAATATGTACTTGCAGTTATTAGTGTAAATATGTTGTTATGTATGAGCATTAGTATTTCATATTATACGGTAACTATTATTCTACATAGCAAATGTCTTGTAGATATATTACGTCATACTATATATTTGTAGTTACGCTGTGCATATATGTGGTTATGTAATATAGCCTTACACCACATACTGCACAGCTGGTAATTATTGTATATAGCAAACTCTCATTGTGTGCACAGTAATAAGATTCTTTAGTGAACCAATAGCTTATCTAAACGATGAATAAAAAATTCTTTACCGCTATCTTTTGGAAGCATGTTTTGCTTTATGATAGCTTCCCACAGACCATTAAGGTAAGCTACACCCAATGCCCTATCATAAAGACCATAACCCGGCATGGACTTTTCATCCCATATGGCTCTTCCATGGTCGGGTCTCATTATTCCATCGAAACCAATGTCGTAAAATGCTTTCATGATTTCATACATGTTTAGCGAGCCGTCTGAGGAGAGGTGAGCAGCTTCGTCAAATTTCCCTTTTTCCAGGTGTCTGACATTGCGCACATGGGCAAAGTGAATTCTGCTTCCCAGGGAGCGTATGATATCGGGTATATCGTTTTCTGGATTAGATCCTAAAGAGCCAGTACACAGTGTGACGCCATTATATGGGCTATCAACAAGGCTAATTATTTTTAGAAGTTTTTCTTTATCCGTGACTATTCGGGGTAGATCAAAAACCGGCCATGCCGGATCATCTGGATGAATAGCCATTTTCACACCATATTTTTCACAGGTAGGCATGATGGCTTCTAAAAAATACTTCAAATTTTCAAAAAGTTTTATGCTATCTACATTTTTATACATTTTAAACAAAGACTGAATTCGTGCCATTCGTTCAGGCTCCCAGCCTGGTAGAACAAATCCATTTGACTTAGTATCTATTTGTTTAAACATGTCGGTTGGGTTAATTTGATCGATAATATCCTGATTATATGATAGTACGGTTGAACCGTCTTCTCTTTCTTTTGCAAGATCTGAACGAGTCCAATCGAATACCGGCATAAAGTTGTAACAAACCAGATGAATACCTTCAGAACTTAGGTTTTTTAATGTTTTTATGTAGTTTTCAATATAATGATCTCTTTCAGGAAGTCCTACTTTTATTGCATCATGAATGTTAACGCTCTCAATTCCCAAGATTTTAAGGTCAAACTGTTCAACTTCATCATTGATAGCGCGTATCCTTTCCTTCGGCCAAACTTCTCCTGCGGGTATATCATAAAGTGTAGTAACGACACCCTTAACGCCTGGAATTTGACGGATATATTTTAATGGTACGCTATCCACATCTGATCCAAACCATCTTAATGTCATTTTCATGCCAATCGCATCCTTTCTGTAGTCAAGCTGTACTTAAATAGTAAATAAATTTAAAAACAAAATAATGAATAATAGTATATTAACATACTAATATATCAGTTGCAATATAAAAGAATCGAAAAATAAAATAATTTTCCACAGTATAAATTCAAAAAACAACAAACAAATGTTCGAAAAAGTATTGACAAATGAACATATGTTCGGTAAACTACATTTAGAACGTATGTTCATTTATTATTTACTGCTTCGGTTTCAGTCTTCATTTTCCGGAGGAGGTTTTAAAATGGTATATCGATTAAAAAATAAAAGAAAATTTTTCACTCTAATTTTTTTATTGATCGTTGTTGTTCTACTGTTAATAGGTACGGTCTCATCTACAGGTAAGAATTCTCAACATGAGCAACAATTTATAACTGTTAGGCCAGGAGATACTCTATGGGAAATAGCGAGTAATCATCGTGGTACAATGGAGATTCGCCAGTATATCTTTAAGTTAAAGAAAGTGAATAATTTAAATGATTCAATTATTTATGCAGGTCAAAGACTTGAATTGCCATAGTATACCAGGTGCCAATACAGAAGTACAACATTCAAACAATAAGAGTATCCTTTTATAAATAACGATAAAGCTCTTATAAAGACATCTCAGAAGTATCTTAGTTTCTAACTATTAGTTTTATACCCATAATTATCCTTGCCTAATATGGAAAGATTAAGTTATAATTTAGTTACCTAAATAATTGGTAAGGAGTGATAACATGCTTATTAAGCAGATTTCAATTTTTCTTGAAAATAAGCTTGGAAGGCTTGCTAAAGTTACACGTATACTTGGGGAGAATAACATTGATATTTGTGCATTGTCAGTAGCAGATACGACAGATTTTGGAATATTAAGGCTTATTGTTGATCGTCCTGATGAAGCAAAACAAGTTCTCGCCGATAATGGTTTTACTGTAAGTATTAATGATGTTATTGCCATAGAGGTGGAGGACAAACCTGGAGGTTTGGCAAAAACACTTTCTGTATTAGATGATAAAGGTATTAGTATTGAATATATGTATGCTTTCGTAGGAAATTCTAATTCAAATAACGCATTGGTTATTTTTAGGGTTGAACAACCTGAAAGAGCACTGGAAATACTGAAAAATGAAGATGTGCATGTTAAATCTCCTGAAGAGTTATACGGATAATTCTAAAACAGAAATTTCGGAATAGCTAGGTCTTTGAATAGATAATATTAGAATAGGTAATTTTAAAATAGAGTTCAAAGATTATTTATATAACCAATTGTAGTATACTATATTATGGAGGTGGTTTTGTGGAGAAGAAACTATATCTTTCAAATTCTAATAAAGTTATAGGTGGTGTTTGTGGTGGGATTGGCGAATATTTAGGTGTTGATCCTACAGTAGTAAGACTAATCTTCGTAATAATCTCTTTCTTTTTTGCTATTATAGGAGGGGCTCTGTTATACCTTATAGCAATGTTTATAATTCCAAGTGAGTGAATACAATAGCAAAGATATCTAGGTGATTCTGTATTAATGTTTATATAGTATCATGATACATATAGAAAGTTTTGGGGGAAATGTTAGGGATACCTCATACCTGTTAAAAAATAAATCTATAATACTAAAGTCTCTCTTATTCAGGTATATTGTGCCACCACCAAAAAGGGATGGCACAAGGTATCCATAAGGTTTTAAAGAAGATTATATATCATTAACATCACGTATTTTATGCTGTTGATTCATACGATAGTTGGTTATCATACAGAAAAATCAGAAACATCTGACAATTCAACATCCGTATTTTTCTCTTTTGCCCAGTCAATAGACCACTGATTTTCAAATATTAATACTATATTCTCATCCCTATCTTGAGCAAGAATTGTTGATGAGGTAAGGTTTAAATCTTGTGGTTCTGTCACAGATGATTTAAGCCAACGCGCAAATTTATGCGGCATTGTTGTAATTCTTAACTCAGCATTATATTCGTTTGTAAGTCTATGCTCCAATACTTCAAATTGCAAAACGCCCACAGCTCCAACTATGAACTCTTCTATACCTAAATCCAGTTGCTTAAAAACCTGAATGGTGCCTTCCTCAGATAGCTGCTTAATCCCTTTTAAAAATTGCTTTCTTTTCATCATGTCTTTTGGTGCAATTCTTGCAAAGTGCTCAGCAGGGAAAAGGGGTATTCCTCTAAACAAGAATGCAGGCTTTGCTGTACTCAAAGTATCACCAATGCGAAAAATACCTGGATCATAAAGCCCAACTATATCACCAGGGAAAGCTTGCTCCACAATTTCACGTTCTTGAGCCATAATTTGTTGAGGCTGTGAAAGTCGGGTGGTTTTATTGTTATTGTTAAGGTAAACCTCCATTCCTTTTTTAAATTTACCAGAACAAATACGCATGAAAGCAATTCTATCACGGTGATTTGGATTCATGTTTGCTTGGATCTTAAATATAAATCCATAAAAATCTTCCATATTTGGTTCTATTATATTATCGCCGAAAATGCGTTCACCAGGAGCAGGAGCCATTTGCAGAAACTCTTCAAGAAATGGAGCTACACCAAAATTCGTCATTGCACTTCCAAAGAATATAGGTGTCAAATTACCAGCTAATACTTCTTTAAGGCTGAAATCATCACCTGCAATATTTAGCAGTTCTATATCTTCAATCAATTTGGAATAGTAGGATTCTCCTAAGAGATCTTTAAAAATTGGATCCTCAACCGTCCCTTTACTTGATTCTACAACAGATTGACCATGATTTCCGCCTGTAAATAACTCGATTTGCTTCATCTTTCTGTTATATACACCCTTGAAATCACCATCAATGCCAATTGGCCAGTTCATTGGATAGGAACGAATGCCAAGAACATCTTCTATTTCTTGCATCAAATCAAAGGGATCCTTAATGGCCCGATCCAGTTTATTAATGAACGTAAAAATGGGTATGCCCCTCATCTTACAGACATGGAACAATTTTATGGTTTGCGCTTCAACGCCTTTTGCACCATCAATGAGCATTACTGCACTATCAGCGGCAACTAATGTTCTGTAGGTATCTTCACTGAAGTCCTGATGACCTGGTGTGTCTAAAATATTAATACAATGATTGTTATACTCAAACTGCATAACACTTGATGTAACAGAGATGCCACGTTGTTTTTCTATTTCCATCCAATCTGAAGTAGCATGTCTGCTGGTTTTACGTGATTTAACAGAGCCAGCCATATTAATGGCCCCACCGTAAAGCAATAGTTTTTCTGTTAAAGTAGTTTTCCCTGCGTCAGGATGAGATATAATAGCAAAGGTTCTGCGCCTTTGAATTTCTAGTTCGGTTTTATTTTTTAAGTCTGCCATATGGGTGTGGTTCCCTTTCTAATCAATCAACATTTTTATCTATGTAGTCTACATATTTTGTATCTATTTTTAGAATATGACTGAAGAACCATCTTGCTAGAAAGTCTAGAGTTTCAGATATAACTTCAAGTTGATCATTGTCAATATCTTTCATTGCAAGTTTCCCTATTCTATTGACAAAATAAAGATGTTGTATACGATGTTCTTCTAGTTCAGGATAATTGAATTCTTTCAATTTTTCCTCTTCATAGCGGAAATGGTACTCTGTATATTCCTTTAATTCATTGATGGCCTCAATTATGTAATCATAATAATCCAAGGACTCTCCAGTATGAAGCATATCTTCTAATTTTCCAGCTATCTCTATTAATTTTTTGTGCTGCTCGTCTATAGTCTTAATACCAATACTATAGTCATCTTTCCAACTCCAACTAAACATCAATTACCCTCCTTAAATATTCAAAATAAATAATTATATGCACTTGAGTATATAGATACTATTATACACTTTTCATGTTACAAATAAAATATTATGAAGTCAAGGAAAACCACTAAAATCTCTAACATCGCAAATTAATCTGATTCATGATATAATAACCTCACCAACAACCTCATAGGTATTGTAGGATTTGTTTAGTATTTGAAGTAACAGCGATCTATTTGGAGGGATTTTTATGGACATGATACAAAGTGCAGCACAGGCAAAGAAGGCTTCTATTACGTTAGCATCAGTTTCATCGGAGCAGAAAAATCATGCATTAAAAACAGTTGCAGATTACCTTATTAATAATATTGATAAAATTGTTCGGGCTAACGAGGAAGATATTCAAAGAAGTAAAAAAGAGAATTTGCCTGAAACACTAATCAAACGCTTAAAGTTTGATGGTAAAAAAATCCGTGATGTAGTGGATGGTATTAATAGTCTTATAAACCTTGACGATCCTATTGGTAAAAAGCTTATGGCAACTGAACTGGACGAAGCTCTCAATCTCTATAAAATAAGCTGTCCGATAGGTGTAATAGGTATTATATTCGAATCCCGACCAGATGCACTTGTTCAAATTTCAACACTCTGCCTAAAAAGCGGGAACGCTGTACTGTTAAAAGGTGGAAGCGAAGCAATGCAAACAAACCGGATATTAGCTGAACTAATCCAGAAAGCAACTGATGCGGCGGGCATAGGGACGGATTGGATTCATTTGCTTGAAACAAGGGACGATGTTAATAAGATGCTAAAACTTGACAGATACATTGATCTTCTAATACCCCGTGGTTCCAACGAATTTGTCCAGTATATTATGGATAATTCAAGGATACCTGTTTTAGGTCATGCCGATGGCATATGCCATTGTTATGTAGATAAAGATGCTGATTTGGAGATGGCAGTCGACATTGTTAACGATTCAAAAACACAATATGTATCTGTATGCAATGCAACAGAAACATTATTAGTCCATAGTGAAGTTGCTAATAGGTTCTTACCTAAATTCAAAGAGGTAATCCAGGAAAGTAATGTGCAATTAAGAGGATGTGAGAACACACGCAAGATAATTGATGTGACAGTAGCATCGGAAAGAGATTGGAAAACAGAATACCTTGATTATATATTGTCTATAAAGGTAGTTAACTCACTTGAAGAGGCAATTGAACACATAAATACCTACGGTTCAGGACATACAGATTCAATCATTACTGAAAACAAAGAAATTGCACAGAAATTTATGGATCTTGTAGATTCTGCAAATGTTTTCTGGAATTGCTCAACTCGGTTCAGTGATGGATTCAGATTCGGCTTTGGTGCTGAGGTGGGAATTAGTACAAACAAAATTCATGCTCGTGGTCCTGTAGGGCTTGATGGGCTTACAATATATAAATACAAACTCATTGGAAACGGTCATATTGTTTCAGATTATGCAGAGCATAGACGCAAATTTACACATAAACCAATTGCATAATATTTTTAAGTTTTTTCTAGTTTAATAGACTTCTAAGATAACCTGGTTCTAAACCAGGTTTTTATTTGATGATAATGCTACATTTGTTATAACACAATTATTTAGGATCGGAATATATAAGTGGGAATATACTATGAGAATGCTACAGCTGTTATAACAATATAAGTTCAAGAGCAGTTTCAATAAGTTCTTGCAAGTAAAATGCATATGTAATTATATTTTCAGTTAGCCAAAGTCACATTTTGGTCCCATAAAAAGTATTTATTATAAGCTATTAAATCTCTGTGGCTTCTTTTAGATTGTCTACTTCAACTGATAAAATGATTTCATTGTTTTCTTTAGTTTTTCGATAAATAAAAATACCACATACTGGCACAAGTATAAATGAGATAATTAACAGGAATATACTTATATTGTCAGACAATACATCACTATATTCGGACAAGATTATTCCCGACAAGTTCATGCCAATATGAATTGATATGGGTGGATATATTGATTTCGACCACATTAAAGCTAAACCCATTATTATACCTAATACAAAAGCATATGAGCCTTGTATAAAATTTAAATGAGCTAAACCAAATAGAAAGGCTTGTATAATTAATGCTGCCCAAACCGGCATGTTCTTTTTTAGTAAGTTAAAAATAAGACCTCGAAAAATTATCTCTTCAATTAATGGAGCAATTATTCCAATTGCAATAACTAATAAAACAATATTTTGATTGTTCATCAATGCATTCATGCTGTCTGAGTATTGTTCAAACATATCTGGAGCAAGTCCAGCATTTTCTAATAAACTCATAATAAAGCTTATTGGCATCTGTAGAGCAGCACCCATAATAAAGCTTATTACTATAAGAAAATGTGAAGTTTTATTGAGAGAGAGTCTATCAAAGAACTTTCTTTTAAAAATTGCGTGAATAACCCATGCCGATAGAAAGGTTAAAACTCCGGAGAATATATAAGAAGGCATGATAACATCCTGTAAAATCATGTTAATATCTATAGACATGATTCCCTTCGCGTTTCCAGAAAAGATATGAAGTGACATATGTAGCACATAGTAAGCAATTGTAAAAATAAACATTGCGATAACCTGCATTATTAGGCTTAAGGCAGTAAACCCTATGCAATAAGAAAACACTTTCAAAAACTTTTTCATAATAACCTCACATTCATATTAAAACAAAAAATGTTGACCCCTTCTACTAATAAGATGCATTATAAAACTTCTTTGATTTGAACTAGAAATTTTATCTATTCTTTCCATTATGCTATAGTTGTCTGAAAAATGCATTGGAAAAACATGTGAACAGGATATTTTTTTTAGAAACCACTCTAAACCCAACAAAGCAAAATCCTCCTGTCTCGGATCAGCTACTAGAAATGCAATGTCGATATGCTGATTTTCTAACTTCTGAATTTGAGTTTTAAATTGATATTCCATTTGTTTATTAATTGTTTCTTTTTCTCCATCCCAATGCCACCAGTGTAAATCACCAGCGTGGAAAAGGCTGACACCTTCTGTTTTAACCAAAAAGGCTATTCCCTCATCAGTGGATGTTAATGTTTCAATAATTATATCATCTATAACATAACTCATTTCAGTTTCTGCAATGGTAAGATTTGCGTTAGCCCTATATCCTTCAACATCTGAAGAAATAATAATGTGGATATTGGGATTTTGCTCCATCCATGTAAAAATAATAGGATTGAAATGATCGTGGTGTATATGGGATACGAAAATAAATATATCCAGGTCTCTAAAATCCTCGGGATTGAATACACCATTATACAAGCAGGGGAGGCTATTAGCAGCTTTGTTACTGTAATAATCAAAAATTAGTAGCTTTTGTCCAATCTTAACAGCAAAACCACTATGATATAGGTACCATATTTCAATTTGTTTATTCATGCATACTCCTTAAATAGAAAACAACCGTCCATATCTTATTCTATAATATCTTAAAAGTTATACTGAATCAATAAACAATTATTAAAGGCAAGTTCACTATCCGACAGTTGTTGACATGCATTTGCAATAATGCTAACATATAAATATAAGTTTTTTGAAATAACTGTAAGTACCTTGTCGCATTATAGATATAAAATCCATTTTAACAATACAATATATTGAGAGATAAAATTATATAAACTGCAAAATCATTCTAATTGTCAGGATAACTAACTAATACACATATAACTAATACATAGTATATTAGACAAGCCTTAAATGATTTACAAGTTTGTGTTTGTTTTAGTTACGAGTTATATGAAGGTTTTAAGATAATTGATATATACTGGTTCCTGTAATTACGAACTAGTAATAAAAGCGGTAGGTGTGAATATGCCACGAGAAAAGATAACAAACCCCAAAAATAGCGATGGGTTAGTATGGATTAAAAATGGAAAAGTATTTGTAAAAAATGAAGAAAGAGATGGACTGCCCCCTTTTATCAATCCGTGTAAAGGGGTAGCTTTATATATTAACGGAGTTGAGTGTAATCATCTGAGTGCTGTAAATGAAAAAGATACTATTGAGCTAAAACCATTGTTCACAGTATCAAATCTACAGCTAGATGTTGAGATTTCCAAAGATAAACTTAAATGCTATCTGATATTTACACCTGCTTGTCAGGTTCGACATAAAATAGTAGATATGGAGCCTGCAATCAAATTAGATATACAAACTAAACAAGACGAATTAGAAAGAATTAAGACAGAAAAACACCAGATAATTGAGTTCCTAAAAAGTAAAAACATACTTCATGGCATAAAATATGATGTTGTTGATGAAATATGTGAAAAGAATTTACCGGGCAGGTTTCTGGTGGCAGAAGGAACACCGAAGCAGGATGCAATTGATGACAGCATTGAATACTTTTTTGAAGTTAATGATGATGAATATAACCTTAGAGAAGATGAAACGGGTAATATTGATTTCAAGAATATTCTTGAATATAAGACTGTAACGGCTGGACAAGTTATAGCTCGTGTTCATAAAGGGAATCCTGGAAAGAATGGCATTTCAGTTACAGGAGAAAGTATTATACCTGTAAAACTCAAAGAAATTGAGATAACTCCTTCGTTTTCTATAGATTATAATAAAGAAACAGGTAATGTGAGAGCAAATAAAACAGGGCGGCCTTTTGTTCAGGAAAAAGGTAACATAGTTTCATTTGAGATATATGATTCAGTGATAGTAGATGAGGTAAGTATTAAGACTGGTAATATTAGGTTCAAGGGTGATATAGAAGTTAGTAACAATGTCTACGAATCTATGGAAGTAGTTGCTGGACAAAATGTTATAGTAGGTGGTAATGTAGAATTCGCAAGTATATTTGCTGGTAACAATATCATAATTAGCGGTATCACAATATCAAGTACGCTTAATGCCGCAATGAATGATGCAGCCATTATGGATCCTGCTCCATTATTGAAGAAACTTATAGACGGTATTAATAGTTTGATAACTAACATTAAAAAATCACCACACAGAGAAACAGTACAGTTTAGTGAATTATTACGATTATTGTTAAACACTCATAACAGGGATCTACCCAATATTGTTTATGAGGTTTCAATATCACTTAGAGCTGGTAATTACGATATAGATAGCCGCTTTATACTATCATTAATAAAAAGAGCCCTTCCAATAATGGGTAATTACTCGGAAATATCTGATATACAGTATTTATATCAGTTAATTAATGATTTAAAAATGCTCCTTTCAAAGAAAAGACATAGGCACGAAAAAGGTAATGTCACATTAACATCCATCTCAAACTGCGATATTACTGCTCTCGGAGACATAAAGGTTGTTGGTAAAGGGAGTGTGAATTCATCGTTATATTGTAAGGGGAAAGTTAATGTGGCAGGATACGTACGTGGTGGACAGATTAAGGCAGAAAAGGGAATTGACATAAATATTGCGGGTTCAGAAAGAGGCTCAAAAATTCTACTATCAGTACCAGAAGATAGCTTCATACGGATCCGTAGAGCATATACAGATACTACTATTAAGGTTGGGAGTATAGCCCATACTTTCTTTTCGGAAGTAAGAATGGTTCATGCCAGGTTAGAAGAGGGTAAGCTGGTATACTAATTCGGGAGGATGTTTTATGAGTAAAGAAATCAATATTGAAAAAATGATACCTCCATATATTACAATTGATATTAAACAGAAGGATCAAAACCTATGGTTTAAATCAATAGTGCTAAATGCTCACGAACGTTTTATCGAAGTGAAACTGACAGAACAATTTCTAAATTCAGCAATAATGCCTGGAGATCTCCTTCAGTGTATGATTTTTGTTGAAGATAGTATTTATATAATAGAAGCCGTAGTTTATAATATTAAGTTTATTTCCGGATCTATTGTCTTGAAGATAAATGATCTTAAAACCATGGACAATGCAAGAAAGCATAAAAGATATAATGTATTGTTGAGTGCAACGTTTTCTGAAGATGGAAAATTGGAAGAGCATTATTGCATTGTCTTAAACATTTCAATATCTGGAATCTGTATCATAACAAAACCCAAGTTGCAAGAAGGAGATATTATTGAAATTTGTATAAATTACTCAAATTCGCATTTCATTACAGCTCAATATACTGTTAATTGGGTTTTAGATCGAGGTCCCAAGAATATGTATGGTTTGTCAATCATTCATATTGATGATAAAAACAAGTTCTTGATGTCTGAATTAATAGATGAGCTGGAAGATATAGAGAAAAATAGTATAAAACAGTTACTGGAAGAAAAATCCATATATTTAAAAGGTCTATATTATGAGGAGTAAAAAGTAGCGTGAATCAAGGGCAAACTGCTTAAAACCGTTGCTCGAAACCTCAGTATGCTATTTATAATCAGGTAGTCTGCTTCATCATTAACCAATTCAAAATTCATGCCAATATTATCGTCTTTTCTATCTTTAGTCGCAAAATGTGATGTTCATGCCAACAACATATAAAGAATTATACCCGTCATTTCTAATCCTGTAAAAGTATAACAAGGCTAACATAATATTTACTATAATTATTCCAAGGAAATTTAAGGGTTATACTTTTTTTTGACAAATCATGCTATTAGAAGTCTGTATAATTAAGAATATTAGTTCTAAACCAACGTAATAAAATACTCACAGTTAGTTTCTAATATAAGTAATAAAAAAATATAAGATCGCATATAGGTGATAAGAGGAGATGTATGCACCTTTATGAAGCATTCTAACTGTAAAGGTTTCTATATCAAGGGGTGTGGTTATGTCAATCTACATAGATTTATTGTTTTTTGAAAATGTTATTGTTAATTATGGTGTTTTATTGGTGACCGAAAAACTGTCTGGTGGCTGTTCAACGATACTACGTAGATTTATATCCGCCACTATTGGAGCTATTTATCTGGTAGTTATGCTATTATGTCCTCAAATTAGCTCATTGTATACTCTGGGTGGAAAAGTATTACTTTCAGCGTTAATGGTGTCAATTGCATTCCCAGTGCACGAGTTTAAAAACTGGTTAAAGGCTTTATTATCTTTCTATATCTCATCTTTTATTTTTGCAGGTGCAGGATATGCTTTAATGAGTGCTTTGAATCAAGGAATATATTTTAAAAATGGTGAATTTTACAACCAAACAAAAAGCGATGGAATGCTCTTAATATTGACTTTATTATTTGGTTTTTTGATGGTGCGTGCTTTTACAGATTTGTTTAGAAGACGTATTGAAAAGGATGCATATATTGTAAATACTTATATTCATTTAGGAGGGAGAACTACCTGCCTTCAAGCATTAATCGACACGGGCAATTCTTTGACAGATCCTGTTTCCAAATGTCCTGTTATGATTGCTGAGTTGGAGAGTTTAAGAGAATTGCTTCCCGAGGAAATGGTCAATTGGTTGAAAAATTGGACTCAGGTAGGAGATGTTAGTTTAGATAACAGTCATGAATGGATAAAAAGAATTAGGCTAATACCATTTAACACAATTGGCACTAAGAATGGTATGTTAGCCGGGTTTAAGCCTGATAGTATCAGTATTGAAAAGGAGGAATTACATTTCGAACGCACTCAGGTTGTCGTATGTATTAGCGAAAACAGGCTTTCCTCTGCAGATCAATATCGAGCTATTATAAGCCCTGAAATGGTTTCAGCTTAATATTTATACATATAAACGATAGGAAGGGATTTAAATGAAGCACACAAATTTTTTCAAAACCAAAATAATTGAATTGATAAGGCAAGTGACCAGTAGGTTTAAAAAGGAAATACATTATGTTGGCGGAAATGAAGCATTGCCTCCACCCCTAACAAATGAAGAGGAAGCAATCCTACTTAAGCAGTTGCCAAACCAGGATTTTTCTGTTAAGAAAACTTTGATAGAACGTAATTTAAGGCTTGTAGTATATATAGCTAGAAAATTTGAGAATACTGGTATGGATATTGAAGATTTAACATCTATAGGTACTATTGGGCTTATTAAAGCAATAAATACCTATAACCCTGCCCGTAATATAAAGCTTGCTACATATGCATCAAGGTGTATTGAGAATGAAATATTGATGTTTCTAAGAAAGAATAGTAGGTTGCGTTCCGAGGTCTCTATTGATGAACCACTTAATGTGGATTGGGATGGTAACGAGCTTCTTCTTTCAGACATACTTGGAACAGACAGTGATCTAATCCAGAAAAACCTCGATGATGAGATTGATAGGGAGTTGTTGGCTACTGCAATGACAAAACTTAGCAGGAGAGAGAAGAAGATAATGGAAATGAGGTTTGGTCTAAACAATCAAAAGGAAAAAACTCAGAAGGAAGTAGCCGATATGCTGGGTATATCACAGTCCTACATTTCAAGATTGGAAAAAAAGATTCTTGGACGATTACGAAAGGAGATCAGTAGAATGCTATAGTCGGAAAATATATGGAAATAAGTGGACAATATTATTTCCGAAAATTATGAAAAATTGTATTTGAAAAGTCTTGTTAATCAACAGGATTCTTTATTAAAGACATGTCAAGGGGTTTAGAAGATATTTTCAAAGTCATTTATCAGTATATTTGGCACCTCAAAGGAAAAAATGATACTAGGTTTATCAAAGTAATTCAGCAAAAGGGAGGTGTCATTTTGAAGAACAAGGTGGAAATATGCGGAGTTAACACATCTAAACTCCCTATATTAACTAATAAACAAAAAGATGAGCTATTTAAGAAAATTAAAAAGGGTGATAAAAAAGCACGTGAGGAATTCATACATGGAAATCTAAGGTTGGTACTAAGTGTTATAAAAAGGTTCAACAACAGAGGGGAGCATGTAGATGACCTTTTTCAAGTGGGTTGTATTGGACTGATTAAAGCCATAGATAATTTTGACTTATCTCAAAATGTTAAATTTTCTACGTATGCAGTACCCATGATTATAGGAGAAATAAGAAGGTATTTGAGAGATAATAATTCAATTCGAGTTAGCCGTTCTTTAAAGGATATTGCTTATAAAGCACTGCAAGCAAAGGAAAGGCTAACAAATAAATTAGCCCGTGATCCATCCATATCAGAAATAGCTAAAGAAATGGATATTCCAAGGGAAGATGTTATATTAGCTCTTGATGCAATACAAGAGCCAATATCTTTGTTCGAATCGGTTTACCATGATGGGGGTGATGCCATTTTTGTGATGGATCAGGTTAGCGATGAAAAAAATAATGATGAATACTGGTTGGAAAATATATCCATCAATGAAGCCATTTCAAGGTTAACTGAGAGGGAAAAAAGAATTGTTGACCTTAGGTTTTTCAAGGGAAGGACACAGATGGAAGTGGCTGATGAAATCGGGATTTCGCAAGCCCAGGTTTCAAGACTTGAAAAAGCTGCACTTAAGCACATGCGTAAATATGTATCAAATTAATATAATAGTTTTGCGTAAATATGTATTAAAATAGCATTATAGTCTTAGTAAATCAGTTATTTTGCATAGGAGTTTAAATAAGATTTACGGATTAATTATCAATATAAGACTTTCACCATAGGACTTTCATCAGGTATGAATTTTTATATAATTTGAAATAATATTAGGTAGATATTAAAACAGCGATCTTAAGCACAGTAATATATATAACATTAAAGGGAAGTGGGATGTTCTTACTTCCTTTTTGTATGAATAAATTTGTAATAGGACCATATTTTGTAGGTGAAATTATGCTTCAGCCATGTAGCAATTATGAAAGAACGGGTATACAACCCCCAAATTCAAGTATTAATAGAACAGCTGATTTACGACCGAAAGAAGTAATTAATATTACAGATGGAAAAAGATTAGGATATGTAAAAGATGTAGAATTCAGTCTTGAAACTGGACGGATAGTATCATTAATCCTACCAGGAAGATGGTCATTTCTACGTTTGTTTGGTAGAATTGAAGAGATGGTGATTCCATGGAAGGACATAAAAAAAATAGGTGAAGATATTATTCTTGTTGACATTAAGGATTGTCATTAGTGATAACCATTTACTAAATATTTTTCACCGGCTAGAAAGGGATACTTCTTAATAATTTTGAATTTCAATTCAAAATTATTATTTAAATAACCGATAATAATTGTATAGTCATAAAAAGATATTAAATAATAAAATTCCCTTCGGATGTGAATATATGTTACTATAAGTAATGGATAATACCACTGGAGAACTTATATGCGCAAAGAAGCTTAAAGTAAAACTTACGATGAAAAAGTAAAAGAGCAGCAGTTTAGGAGGTAAACAATGAAATGTCCTTATTGTTCCAACCTTGAAGATAGAGTGCTTGATTCTCGTCCTACGGATGAAGGTACTACAGTTCGGAGGAGACGAGAGTGTTTAAATTGCAAAAAACGTTTCACTACATATGAAAAGGTTGAGTATATGCCATTGATTGTAATTAAAAAGGACAAGTCAAGGCAAGCCTATGATCGTGAGAAATTATTAAATGGTGTACTGAGAGCCTGTGAGAAACGTCCGGTTTCCATACATCAGTTAGAGGAAATAATTGATAATGTAGAAGCGAAGATTCACAATACATTTCAAAGAGAAATAAGAAGCACTGTTATCGGCGAGCTTGTTTTGGAAGAGTTAAGAAAGCTAGACGAAGTTGCATATGTACGTTTTGCTTCGGTTTACCGCCAGTTCAAAGATATTGACACTTTTATGGCGGAACTACAAAAGATAATTAAAGAAAAGTAGTGGGGTGAAAAATTTGGCTGGTTATAATGTTTCTCAGCTAAATCAAATTGTAAAAGATACGATTAGACTGATAGAAAAAAGCAAAGAGGCAATATATGATATCGCTGAGGGCGCTCGCAATGAATACGCCATTCTTGAAAGTGAACTCAATAAATTACAATTGCAAACAGAAGAACTTATTAAAAGAAGCGATGAACTTGAATTAGCATTAAAAATTAGCCGTAAAGAGCTTGCTTATTATAGTAAAAATTTTGATAAATATAATCAGCAAGATATTCATGATGCTTATGATAGAGCTGATAATATTAGAGTAGAGCTTGCGGTTAATAGAGAAAGAGAGCGCAATATAATCATTCGCAGAAACGATCTCGAAAGACGATTGATAGAATCTTCTAGGACTGTCGAAAAGGCAGAGTTTCTTATAAATCAGGTAGCCACGGTAATGGATTACCTTTCTGGAGATTTAGGCTCTATAAACATTCAACTTGAGGACGCTGAAAAAAGAAAATACCTCGCTATTCGTGTCATTAAAGCTCAAGAAGAAGAAAGAAGAAGAGTGGCAAGGGAAATCCATGATGGTCCAGCCCAAACATTATCTAGTATTGTGCATAAGCTTGAAATCTGTGAAAGACACATAGATACAGATTTAGAAAAAGCTAGGGAAGAGTTGAAGAACCTAAAGAGAACAGTACGCGATTCTCTTATAGATGTCAGGCGAATTATTTATGATTTACGGCCTATGTCAATTGAAGATCTCGGATTGATACCAACGCTGGAAAAATACATCGAAAAATTTTCGTTAGAGTCAGATATACAGGTTAACTTCCAAATAATCGGTGTGAAAAGGGATATTCAAGATAAAAACGTTACGCTTACAATATTTAGAATTGTGCAAGAAGCATTGAATAATATTCGTAATCATTCAAACTCGAAAACCGCAGAGGTTGTTATAGAATTTTTGCCATTAAGACTTGTACTAAAAGTTTCCGATAGAGGTATAGGATTTGATTCAAATGAGATAAAAGTTGATATGGATGATACTACAGGTGGATTTGGTCTTTTCAGTATGAAGGAGCGTATAGAGTTGCTTGATGGTACTTTAGATATTGACTCCCGAGTTGGAAAAGGAACAACCATTAGAGTAACCATTCCTTATGATGAAAAATGAAAGGAGTTTCTAGATGAATTGTATTCGTGTAATGCTTGTAGAAGATCACTCCATGGTTCGTCAGGGGTTAAAGCAACTAATAGAACTTGAGGATGATATAAAAGTTGTATCAGAAGCAGCCGATGGCAATCAAGCAGTTGGCTATTATGAGGTTGAAAAACCAGATATAGTACTTATGGACATTAATATGCCACAAATAAATGGACTACAGGCATTAGAGACTATTAAGCAAAAGGATTCAAATGCAAAAGTAATTATACTTACAATCCATCAAGACAGAGACTATTTGCTCCAATCTTTACAATTAGGAGCAAAGGGCTATGTACTTAAGGATGCGGATGGGTTTGTTTTAGTAGAGGCAATCCGTAAGGTGTTTCAAGGAGAGACCTATATACAGCCCACTATGACACAAGAGCTTGTTTTTGAGTTGAAAAAGCAAACAGACCGCAATACAGCCGCATCAAAACATCTTAATGGTTTAAGCGAAAGAGAAACCGAAGTATTATGTTTGATAGCAAAGGGGTTGTTGAACAAGGAAATTGCCAAAGCTCTTTACATAAGCGAGAAAACAGTTAAAAATCATGTATCAAATATTTTTAGGAAACTAAAAGTCTCTGATAGAACACAAGCTGCAATCTATGCCCTGAAAAACAATTTAGCTTAAAAATAAAACCTATAAAAAAGTTAATATCATTACAATGCTCTTAAAGTATACAAGATGTATATATAGTAAAGAAAAAGAACAATATTGTTCTTTTTCTTTACTATATAGTTCTTTTAGGGTAGAATGGTATAAATATTTTCAAGGAGTTGGGAAGCATTTATGAAAGTTGAGGTTATGGACACTACCCTTAGAGATGGGGAACAAACTCCGGGTGTGGCTTTTACTCATACAGAAAAATACAATATTGCTAAGATGCTCTTAGAGGAAGTAAAAGTAGATAGGGTAGAAGTAGCATCTGCCAGGGTTTCTAAAGGAGAAATGGAAGCTGTAAAGCTCATAGCCGATTGGTGTAAAAGAAAAGGCTACATAGATCGTCTTGAAGTACTTGGATTTGTGGATGGTAATGCCTCTGTGGATTGGATTGTACAATCGGGTGCAAAGGTATTGAATTTACTATGTAAAGGTTCGCTTGAACACGTTAAATGTCAGCTAAAGAAAACTCCCGAAGAACATATAACTGACATAATCAGCGTAATCCATTATGCACGCTCAAAAGGAATTCGAGTAAATGTATATCTCGAAATATGGTCGGAAGGAATTAAAAATTCACCAGATTATGTTTTTCAGCTAATTGATGCACTCAAGGATGAGGATATTGAGCGTTTTATGCTACCAGACACTCTTGGTGTACTTCATCCAAAAGAAACATATAATCTTGTCAAGATTATGGTAGATAGGTATCCACAGCTCTTTTTTGACTTTCATGCTCATAACGATTATGATATGGCTGTCGCGAATACTTATATGGCTGTAATAGCTGGTGTTAAAGGAGTTCATACCACTGTTAATGGGCTGGGAGAGCGAACCGGAAATGCATCACTTTCCAGCGTTATTGGTGTTTTGAATGACTTTTGTCCTGATATTAAATTAAAAATTGACGAAACAAAACTCGCAAAGATGAGTAAAATTGTTGAGGCATTTTCAGGCATCAGAATACCAGCAAATAAGCCCATTATTGGGGAAAACTGTTTTACACAAACTAGTGGAATACATGCAGATGGTGATAATAAGGGAAACCTGTATTTTAATAATTTGATTCCCGAACGCTTTGGTAGATTAAGAAAATATGCATTAGGGAAAACTTCTGGAAAAGCAAGTATCCAAAAGAACCTTGAGGAGTTAGGTATAGAACTGGATCAGGACTCTATACGCAAAATAACCGATAAGATCGTTGAGTTAGGGGATAAAAAAGAAAGTATAACCACCGATGATCTTCCCTATATTGTATCTGATGTTCTTAGAACTAAGCAAATAGAGGAGAAAATAAAGCTAATAAATTATTACATTTGTCATGCTAGAAACTTAAAACCTGTATCTACTGTAAGTTTGATGATAGATGAGCAGATTTATGAGGAAACTTCAAATGGAGATGGACAATATGATGCTTTCATGAAAGCAATAACTAAGATATATGAAAAAGTAGGAAAACCCATGCCTCATTTGTTGGATTATATCGTGACCATACCACCAGGAGGTAAAACAAACGCTTTAGTGGAAACCACTATTACTTGGCAGCATGGACGAGAATTTAAAACAAGAGGTTTGGATTCTGATCAGACTGCATCTGCAATAAAGGCTACGATGAAAATGCTCAATATGGTTGAAGATATGAAATTATAATTATTAGTGATAACTTAGGTCATTGAATTTTCTTAATTATTAATGTTAAAATAATTCGATAAAAATTAATTTAAGACATAATAAAAAGGCTTTCAGATAATACTGAAGGCCTTTTTTGGTGGGCGATGAGGAACTCGAATCCCCGACTTTCACTACGTCAAAGTGACACTCTGCCAACTGAGTTAATCGCCCATATTCTTATTTCTTATATTGCTTAATCACTGCTTAACCATTATACATAAAACTAATTAGTTTTTCAACTCATTTTATCATTTTGCAATGCATAAAGCTGCATAACATTATTCTTTGTTGCCAAAACTATGTAAAGAACATTTTGGGAGGGTATTTTTTGAAAAATATAGCTTCTTATCTGAAAAACATACTTTTGTTTAAGCCTGCTAATAATAAAAAGCCTTTTATGCTAGATGAGTCTTCTGGAAAACAGACTTCAAATAAAGAGTCTTCTGAAGAAAAATCTTCACACAAATCCTCAGAAGAGGAAAAAACACAACAAGATGATAAACCGTCACCTGGAGACAAATCTCAAGAAGATGACAAATCGTCATCGGTAAACAACTTTTCAGAGGAAGACAAGTCGTCATCAGAAGACAAATCTTCAGAGGAAGAACAGTCGTCATCAGGAGACAAATCATCAGAAGAGGACAAACTTTCAGAAAGTAAGTTATCTAAAAACCAGGCTTCGAATGAAAAAACTGACGAAAATTCAGAAGATGTAGAAGGTGTATCAGAGAATTATACAGGTTCAAAGAAAAGTGATAGAAAAAAATATAGGAAGAAAGGAATAATTCGCCCAATTCCTATTAAAGATAGCGAAATTCTTAAGAATAAAGATGATAGAAAAGCACAGAAAAATTATGATGGTCAAGATACTAGAATAAGCAAATCCATGAGAACATGCCTCGAAGTAATGAAACAACGATATAGTGCAGACATAAATGGCGATTTCAAAATACGCGAGTTTAAAGTTCAAGTTAAAGACAAGGCATATGATGCATTTGTTTGCTTTTTTGATGGTCTGACAAACACATCGATTATTAATAGTAGTATTTTGGTACCAATGATGACCATGTCAATTATGCCTATCGATACTGAAGAACAGTCTGTAAAGGAAATAATTTATAACCATCTTATACCTCAAAATCAGATTACAATATGCAAAACATATCAAGAGGTTGTTGATGGAGTTAATTTTGGCGGAATAGGTATATTTGTAGATACTCTTGATGTGGCTTTTGCAGGAGATGTAAAGGGATGGGAGCACAGAAGTGTTGAGAAACCAGAAACTGAACTAAATATCCGTGGACCCAGGGAGTCATTTAATGAAACATGTCGAGTAAACTCTGCTTTACTTAGAAAGACACTAAAGGATGAGAACTTGATTGTAGAAGATGTGCTTGTTGGGGTGCGGAGTAAAACACCTTGTAGCATAGTTTATATAAAGAATATCGCAAACAAGAAGCTTGTAGATGAAGTGCGTAAGCGGCTTAAAAGTATTAAGATAGCGTACTTGCGTGATTCTGGGGAACTTGAAAGTTTACTGGAAGACGATACTTTTCTTCCTGCTCCTCAAATGCTATTAACAGAACGACCAGATAGGGTAGCCTCTTATCTGAGTGAAGGGCGTGTAGCAATAATTGTACATGGTAGTCCGTTTGTAATTGTGGTACCAATAACCTTATTTAATCTTATTCATTCACCAGAGGACGATTACTTGAGATTCCCATACTCTACTTTACTTCGCATGGTGAGGATTTTTGGAACTATGATAACTCTGTTTCTTCCAGCAACATACCTTGCGATAACTACTTACCATCATGAGATGGTACCCACCGATTTACTTCTGGCTATTGCATCATCGAGAGAAAAAGTTCCATTTCCCACAATTATAAGTCTTCTTATGATGGAAATATCATTTGAATTAATCCGTGAGGCTGGAGTTAGAATTCCAGGACCCATAGGTTCAACTTTAAGTATTGTTGGTGCGTTAATTTTAGGTCAAGCTGCTGTTTCTGCAAATCTTGTTAGTCCAATTCTCATAATTATTGTTGCTGTAACGGGGTTGGGTTCTTTTGCTATTCCTGATTTTTCATTAGGCTATTCTTTAAGGGCATTACGGTTTTGTTATATTTTTTTAGCATATTTTGCAGGACTTATCGGAATAACTTTTGGAATATTTCTACATCTACTTTTTCTTGTGGATGCGAAGTCATTCGGGGTTCCATTTTTTGTGCCGTTTGCTCCAAGAAGCAAGGGTAGAAGAAAAAACACTGTTATAAGATTGCCAATTTGGGCACAGGAGTATAGACCTGATTTCCTTAATCCTAAGGATATTAAACAACAACCTTCTATAAGCAGAGGATGGGTTAAATCGGAGAAAGGGGTTAAGGCGGATGGAAGAGAAAGCAAAAATAGGTAATTTCGAAGCATTTTGTTTATTGCTCAACATGGTTTGTGCAAAAATAGTTCTTGACTATCCTAGAACTGTTTCTGAAGACGTCGGAAGTGCAGCGTGGATAATGATTATTTTGGATACAATAGTTGTTTTTGTATTCTTTGCGATTATATCACCATTATATGAGAAATTCTTAGGGAAAGATCTAATCGATATCAGTGAAATTGCCCTAAAAAAAGTTGGGAAGATCATTATTGGTATTATTTTCATTGTTCAATTTTTGTACATGACTCATATAACACTTAGGGAATTTGCCGAGGATATAAAAGTAATTAGCCTTACTGCCACTCCTATTAGTGTAGTTATTATACTATTTTGCATAGCAATGATTGTTGGAGCTTACTTAGGTATAGAAGCTATATGCAGAGTATATGCGTTATCTGTACCAATATTGACTGGTGCACTTACATTGATACTCATGCTAAACTCACCTAAATTTGATATAAGCAGAATAGCTCCCTGGTTTGGTTTAGGTGTCGAAACCATATTAAAAAAAGGTTTGACGAATTTGTCCCAATTCTCAGAAATAGTTGTTTTACTTCTTATAGCACCATTTTTAAATAACAAAAAAGCTTTTAAGGGAATAGGGCGGTTGGGGATACTCCTTTCTGGATTTTTCCTTGCTATGGCTACAACATGCTACCTATTGATATATCAGTTTCCAACTTCAACTGAATTTTTCCTTCCGATGTATCAAATGGCACGAATAATAAGCTTCGGTAGATTTTTTACAAGAATTGAACCGGCATTTATTTTAATTTGGGTTCTAACTGCTTTTTTATATTTAAGCTCGAGTTTATACTTTATTACTTATATATTCCAGAGAACTTTTGATCTCAAATACCGCAGACCATTGATAGTCCCATTTATCATTATTCTTTTTACTTTAAGCATATTACCAGAAAACCTATATTCCACCCTTCAAATAGATATGCAAATTTACAGTAGATTCTCCTGGATAATTGCTATTCTTTTACCTCTAATATTGGTAATTATTGCGTCAGTTCGATCAAGGAAGAATAAGGAGGCGGGAAATAAATGAAACGGTGCTCATATATAAAGACAATATTAATTCTTGCGTTAATATTTCCCATGCTAATAATGAGTGGGTGCATTGACAATATAGAAGTGGACGAGATGGTTTATGTTGTTGCTATGGGTATTGACGAGGGGACAAATGAAAACTTGCGTATCACTTTGCTAATGGCTGTTCCCATAGCTGTTGGTGTGGGACCAGAGCCGGGAGAAGTGGATGAAGCCACAAATAGTATAACGGTTGAAGCCCCAACAATCCTCGGGGGCATAAGTGTTGTTAATTCAATGATTAGTAAAAAAGTTAACTTCTCACATGCAAAACTAATAGTTATATCTAGACAACTTGCAGAAAATGGTATTGAACGGTTTATGAACACATTTATGAGATATAGAGAGTTCAGACCCGACACTTATATTGGTATATCAATAGATTCTGCTGGAGAGGTATTAAAATCTTTGAATCCAGTTCTTGAGATCAATCCGTCAAAGCATATTGAATTACTAATGGAAGCTTATCAATATACTGGTTTTTCAAGCGGTACTACTATTGGTGAGTTTTATTCGCGGATGGAATGTACATGCAATGAAGCTGTAGCAATTCTATTAGGGAGTTCGCAAATTGAAAATGAAAAAGATATAGAAAACATGTTTTCTATGACAAGTAACACTGGAGGAGTAATAATGGAAGGTGACTACGAGGCCACCGATATGCCAGTAATTTATGAAAGTAAAGGAAGACAAATGGGTACGGCAGTTTTTATAAAAGATAAAATGGTAGGTGAGTTAACGGGATTAGAAACCAATTATTACCTTATGGTTTCAGGTCAAATTGGAGCTATAAATTATACATTACCTGAACCGAATAAAAAAGCATATGTACCATATAGCAATTATGTTTCTATAAGACTAACTCAGGCAAGAAAACCAGAAATAAATGTAAAAATTGAAGATGAAAATCCCGTTATAAGAATTAAGGTATCTCTTGAAGGAGATATTCTCTCTATAACAGGAAAAGAAGATTATTCAATGGGTGAAAAGTTAACAGAACTAGAAAACTATGCGTCTGATTATATACGTGAAGAAGTTTTATCATTTCTTGTGAAAACCCGGGATGAATTAAAAAGTGATATCTGTGCAACTGGAAAATCAATAAAAAAGAAATTTTTGTATTGGGATGATTGGGTGAGTTTTAACTGGCCTAAAAGGTATGAAAAAGCCGATTTTAATGTGGAACTGTCAGTTAAAATAAGGCGTTCAGGAGTGATGGTAAAGAATATAAATGTTGATGGAGTGTTTGGGAGCGAGGAAAAGTGAACACATTAATAGTTATTGTCAGTTTAATTATTGTAACTTGGGCAAGCGCATATACTGTTAGCTATGGCATATGGACAATAAAGCAAAACAAAATAGGAGGAATTGCACTTATTATACTATCCATTGCATGCGTTGTACTGCCTTTATATCTTCTATGGATAAGAAAATAGTATTCAAAAAGAAAAAACATACTAATTGAAATACTCTTGTTTATTTTTTAGAAGCAAACTTTATAGTGCGGATGTGTTTAAGAGAGGACTGTATTTGTCTTTAACAAAGTCCACAGTTTTTTTAGCAATAACTATATGGCCTTCTTTATTTGGATGTATGCCATCTATGCATAAAAGTTTTGTATAATCCGGGTGATGAAGAAAGGCTCCACGAATATCAATGCAAGGTGTTTTCGTTTGCTCAGCGATTTTAAGAATAACTGAATTGTAGCGTTCCTGCCACCAATAAATTTTTGTAACACTACCCAGCCATTTTAATATACTTTTCTTTGTATCAGGATTATTTTTACTGATCCAGTCAAAATAATTATCTGCGTTCAATGGTGGAAGATTCATTAAAACAGGCGTGCTTTTATTTTTCTTTACTAAGTCAATAGTTTCAAGTAGTGTATTTTCAAAGGTTGCAAAATCTGTTTTGGGCTGGTGGTTTTTTTCGGGATCTTCAGCAATCTCAACCCAATTAAAATCGCAATCATTTCCACCATATTCAATAAGTACAATATCTGGTTGTTCATTGAAAATACTTTTTTTAAGCTTCTGAATACCCTTCATTATGGTGCTCCCAAAACGTGAAGTGTTATGAATGATGCCATTTAGCTTATCTCGAACCAACTCAACATAATTATCTTCAAGAATAGTGTATTTGTTTTTGGTTTCATCATAAATAACCCCTTTAGATATGGAGTCTCCAGCTACAACTATTTTAATGTCCTGTTTATTATTAAACGGCATTCAATACACCTCTACAATCAGCAATCCAATATTCTATTCCACTTTACTAAGTATATCCCAAATTTTGCATTTATACAATAGAAAAACTGAGTTTCCCATTTATAACAGAACCAATCACTATTCTAATAATATCCAAAAGTTATCCACAAAGACTATTACCAGCTCCGGCTAATTGTATCTGATAACAGCAAAGATATTTCCATACTTACCAGCTTTGGTATGGGTGCTTAATTAGATTAGAATTACGATACCTGGGATCATCCGAAACCTTACAGCCGATAAAATCAGGTTTCTCAAAGACTTGGTCTTGGCTTTCAAGTTCGATTTCAGCTACAATGAGACCTTGGTTTTCCTGTAAAAATTCATCAATTTCCCAAACAAATCCTTTAAACTCAAAGGTGTATCGGATTTTTTCAATAAGGGGCTTAAGACACAGGTCATGTAAAAGTGCATTGGCATCGATTAGTGGAATCTCATATTCATATTCGGTTCTAGATATGTCAGAAGAAGGACCTTTTATAGTTAAATAGCCACGATTGCCAGCTGTACGAACCCTGACTGTGGGATTTGTACAAAGGTAGCCCTGACGGTATAAAATCCCTGAGGCAAGTTTTCGATAGGATTGATCCTTTACTAAGAATTTTCTTTCAATTTCTAAACTCATATCTGCTCCTCATAATCACTTGTGTTTTTAGTGTATTGCTACATGCTACTTTTCAATGCCGACAAAAGACTGCATCTGCACAATGTTGTGTTGCCTACAATGTAACCAGAAGAATAGCTGTGTGCTTTTCATCATTATTGCCCCTGCCTATTACCATTACCTTGACATTGAACAGTCATATACTTGGGTGCTTTCATCTCTGTTCATTTACCATTATAGTCTTCCTTTATATACCCAGCAACCCTTTTATTTAAATAAGACTTTTACGATGTTCCCTTAGTCTATTAGCAATTAACAAGTAAAACATAATAATTGGGTAATCTGCACTGGAATAGAGCACATTCCTATTATTGTTGATTAATTCCAATAAAAGCAATATAATAGTTCTTAAAAAGAAGTTTATCGATATTTTTCTAATACATCTTTTGTTATCAGGTTTTGACTGTTCAAATATATGTAATGTATTACCCTCATTTGTCGACTTTTATATTAGTTTTCGTTTGGAAATAATATTAATCAGAATAGAAAAGGATTAACTATCATGCTAAGTAGAGCAAATTCCTGTGGATTATTAGGTATTAATGGATACATGGTTTGTGTTGAAACCGATATAAGTAAGGGTATACCAGCATTTGATATAGTTGGTTTAGGAGACGTAGCTGTTAAAGAAGCAAAGGAACGTGTAAGAGCTGCGATAAGAAATTCGGGTTTTGAGTTTCCCTCACGCAGAATAACCATTAATCTTGCTCCAGCAGATTTGAAGAAAGAAGGTACATCCTATGATTTGCCCATAGCATCAGCAATACTTGCTGCAATGGGTGTAATTTCCTGTGATATGCTTTCAAAAAGTGTGCTCTTAGGAGAGCTTTCACTTGATGGTTCGTTACGCCCTGTCTATGGTGTTTTACCTAAATGTATAGCAGCTAAAGAAATGGGATTTGATACTATTTTCACTCCTTTGGAAAATGCTCAGGAAGCATCGGTGGTTAAAGGTATAAAAGTAATACCAGTTAAGAATTTGACCCAGTTAGTAATGCATTTCAGAGGCGACATAAGCTTATCACATGTTGAATATGAACCCAATAATGAAGAGGATTTTTCAGATGAACATGATTTTTCCGATGTTAAAGGACAAAAACATGTTAAGAGAGCCCTGGAGGTAGCTGCAGCAGGTGGACATAATCTGCTAATGATTGGTAGCGCAGGCTGCGGTAAAACCATGCTGGCTCGCCGAATGCCTTCTATTTTGCCAGATATGACATTTGATGAGGCTATTGAAGTAACAAAAATATATAGTGTTGCAGGTCTTTTACCACCAGATTCTTCCCTTGTTAGAAGAAGGCCGTTTCGTGCACCTCATCACACTATAAGTCCCATTGCACTTATAGGTGGGGGAAGAGTTCCGAAACCAGGTGAAATAAGCCTTGCTCATCAAGGAGTGCTTTTTCTCGATGAGCTACCCGAGTTTGGCAATAACACTCTAGAAGTATTGAGACAGCCGCTTGAAGACGGATTCGTACATATTTCAAGAATTAATGCATCCATTACTTACCCTTGCAATACAATGCTAGTCGCTGCAGCAAACCCCTGTAAATGTGGGTTTTATCTTGATGATTCAAGAGAATGTACTTGTACACAGCGAGAAGTTAAAAACTATTTAGGCAGGCTGACAGGACCATTGCTTGATAGAATAGATATACAGGTGGATGTGCCTTCATTAAAATATAGTGAATTGAACTCTGAAACACCTGAGGAATCGTCAATAACAATAAGAGACAGAGTTAACAAAGCAAGAGAAATTCAAAGAAAGCGTTTTTTACATGCAAAGATACATTGTAATGCTCAAATGTCATCACCTTTGGTAAGGAAATATTGCCATCTTGGAAAAGAAGAATCTCAATTGCTCAGAGGGGCATTTTTATCTCTGGGTCTTACAGCGCGTTCACACAACAGGATTCTTAAAGTTGCACGCACAATAGCAGACTTGGAGAATGCAGAGAATATTAACGCTGTACATCTTTCGGAAGCAATACAATACAGAATGCTGGATCGAGATTTATTTAGGTAGGAGGAAGATATGGAACCTGATTTAAAAGAGTGGGTTTGGTATGCTAATTTGAAAGGCATAGCAACAAGGAAAAAGGTAGAGCTATTAAGAATTTTTGATAGCCCAGTTCAAATTTATAATGCTGACAATATTGCGCTATCAAAAACAGGGATACTCAGTAAAGAGAACATTTCAGCTATTTTATCAAAGGAATATAGGGATAGTGTAGATAAAACAATTGAGGAAATATATATGAAGCATATTCAAGTCATTCCTTTAAATAGTAGCTTATACCCGAATATGCTTAAAAACATCAGCGATCCTCCTATATGTTTATATGTTAAAGGTAAACTTTATGCAGATGAGCTATCAATCGCTGTTGTAGGTTCAAGACGAGCTTCAGGCTATGGGGTTTCTCTTGCAAAAAAAATTTCTAGTGAGTTGTCGAAATTTAATATATGTATAGTAAGTGGAATGGCACGTGGGATTGATTCGTCTGCTCATATGGGAGCGTTGTCTGTAAATGGTAGGACAATAGCTGTTTTAGGGTGTGGACTTGATATTGTTTATCCTGGTGAAAACAAAAAGTTAATGGATCAAATAATAGAAAATGGGGCTGTCATATCCGAATACCCTCCGGGAGTTGAGCCCAAGCCTCACCATTTTCCTGTTAGAAATAGAATAGTAAGTGGAATGTCTGTTGGGGTGTTGGTGGTTGAAGCGGGTGTAAAAAGCGGCTCTCTTATTACGGCACAATTAGCATTGGAGCAGGGAAGGGATGTTTACGCATTACCCGGCAATGTGATTAGTATTAATAGTCAAGGCACAAACAAATTAATTCAAGATGGTGCAAAACTTGTATTAAATGCTCAGGACATACTTGATGAACTTAATTGGTTCTCATTATTTGATACGAAAAATGTGATAGATTTAAATAGTTACCGTAATAATAGGGAAACATTTAATGATCTGGATAGGGATGAACAGGAAGTGGTAGAGTTACTTTTAATCGAATCACTTCAAATCGACGAGATTTACAAAAAACTGTCTATCGAAATGCCATTATTACATAGTGTATTGTTAAGTCTTGAGATGAAAGGTATTATAAAACGTGATCCTGGTGGAATTTATCGTATAGAAGTTTAATTCCTGTTTATAATTAATAATTCTTGAAACTTTTTGAATATAGTTACGTCTATATAGTTACAACTTAATTACTAAGGGGTGTTTTTTTTGAGTAAGAAAAAGTTTTTACTATTTATATTTATATTATTGATTGGACTTACAACAATATTTTCCAGCCCGTTAAATGTATTTGCGCAGCCCAACTCTGAGGATATTATTATAGAAATAGAGGGTGGATATAATGGTATAGCGAAGTTGGGGGCATGGTCACCAGTAAAAGTCAAAATCAGTTCTGTAAACAGAAGTGTATCTGGTGAAGTTGAAGTCGAATTTAATTTGGATCAATCCAGGAGGGCTATACTATCTAAACCAGTGGAGCTAATGCCCGGATTAGAGCAGGAAATATATTTTGAAATTCCAGTAGTAACAGCCAAGAAAGGTTTTGATATTCGTCTGGTAGACTCAAAGAAAACTCTTGCCCAAGAAACATTTAGTTTTAAAAGACTTCTCCCACCTGAAGTTATGCTTATAGGTGTTTTATCAGAAGATAGTGAAGCATTCAATTGGATGAACGGAAATACTGTCCCCATTGCGCAAGATGGAGATTATGATGAGAAGATGAAACTGATGATAGCAGCAGGTGAAATACATCCATCATCGGTAATTACTTCTACTACAAATGCACAGGATATTTTTTTCAAGAAACACGAAGCAGTTGTGATTCCTCTTAATAGAGATATATTTCCAGATAAAGACGAGGTAATTAGCGGTTTTGATTTATTTATTATAAGTAAATACGATACATCTCTATTAAATGATAACCAAATTACAGCCCTTGAAAAGTGGGTTACAACAGGCGGAACATTGATCACGGGTACTGGTCTTTCCTGGCAAAAGGTTTATCACGGATTGCCTGATAACCTTAAGCCCTATGTAATTAATAGGACCGAGGATGTCCAATGTACCGAAATTCTAAAGATGTTTACAGGCAGGGAAACTCCCGATATGAACTTGAAACTGGCAAAAGGCCAGCTCGGTTTTGACAGTGTAACTAAATATGGATTTGAAGATAGCATTGTTGTTGGTGATGAACATAACCCGCTGGCCATAAATTATCAAAGAGATTATGGCACGGTTATAGTTTTGACGTTTGATCCAACCGTTGAACCTTTTGCATCTTGGCAATCAAAGACAACTTTTATGGAGAGTCTTCTCCAACTAACTAATATTAATTACCAGCGCTTTTATGAATATAGTAATGGATATTATAGGAGTTACTCAGATCAAAGCTCGAACATTAGTTATCTGGCAACAGAAGTTCCATATGACAAAGCACCTCCTTTTTTATTAATGTTTATATTCCTTGGTGTATATGTGGTTTTGGTTGGTCCTGTCCTTTATATCACACTTAAGGTAATGGATAAGAGAGACTTGGCTTGGGTTATAATTCCAGCATTGTCACTTGCTTTTCTTATAGGAATGTACTTATTCGGATTTAAAACCAGGTATAATGCGGCAATAACTAACACTGCTTCTATAATTGAGATAAAACCAGAACTAAAAGAGGCCAGGGTATCTTCTGCAATAGGTGTTTTTAATAATAAGCGTGGTACAATGACGATAGAATATAATGAGGGTAAAGGTATTCAAATTCCTTTTTTCGATAGAGATAATTATTATTATGGTGGTGCAGAAACCCAGGCGAATGTTGTTTTAAAATATACACAAAGCAACCCCGTCATATTTGAAAAATACGATGTTCAGCTTTGGATGCCCAATATGCTTTACGCACAACAAACCATTCCTGTTAGTGGAGATATATTAAATGATATTACAATAGAGGATGGAAAGCTTAAGGGTACCATTGAAAACACCACTGCTTTTGATTTACTTGATACTGTTATTGTTCTTGGTAACAATATAATCCGAATAGGTGATGTGGTTTCAGGCGATAAAAAAGTACTAGACATACCTTTTGATAGTTCAGATGTGTATAAGCGTCCCGATGAATATCTTGAGGCTATGTATGGAAGAACCTATTACGACACACCGCAAGAGTACCCTAAAGACTATGCAGTACTTAATCAAAGACGTAGAACTTTTGAGGATTATCTAAATCGAATTTATCGGGAGAACTCTAACAGGTCTGATTTTACAATGCTGGCAAGAAATGAGCAAGAAATTGACTATGATTTAATTGTGAATAAAAGTAAACCACAAAAATACAGTAGTAACTTAATATCATTGGAGTCTGAGTTTACTTTTGCTAAAGGCCATCAAGTAGAAATACCTGGCGGAATAATACTGCCTAGCATGTATCAGGAGCGGGAAATTGCATGGTATCAGGGGGATTATGGTATAGCCATACAAAACACAGGGGACATACAATTTGAGTTTATTCTACCTAGCAATTTATCGGTAACAGAGATGAAACTAAGTGTAGCTAATTATATACCTCTATATCAAAAGTATAGAATGAGTCATGATTCATCTAACATAGAGATTCTGACCAATATTTATGCGTACTATTTGTATAACTTTAAGACCCAGAATTGGGATGAGATTCATTCTGAAATAACTGAGGGTGGAAATATGAACTCATTAATAAAAGGGAATGTTTCACAATACATCGGTAATGGAAATGAAGTACTTATGATGGTTAGTGTGTTGAAGCTTGGTTCACCTGATATCGAAGAAGGAGTATACAAAGATTACTATAATGAAATAATTGCAACACCTGAAATCTATCTTAAGGGGGTATCAAAATGATGGTAACTGTTGAAAACCTTACAAAGAGATATAGGAAAACTCTAGCAGTGGACAAACTTTCGATGGAAATCCCTGAAGGTGAGATTTATGGTTTTGTAGGTGCTAATGGAGCAGGCAAAACCACTACAATGCGTATTATTGCAGGACTTCTTGCGCCGACATCGGGTAAAGTATTCGTGGAAGGAATTGATGTTTCTAAGGAGCCCTTAAAAGTTAAAGAGCATTTAGGATATATGCCGGACTTTTTTGGAGTATATGATGATTTAAAGGTAACTGAATACATGAGTTTTTACGGCGGATTGCAAGGAATATATGGTGCTAGAAGCGATGAATTGACAGATTCGCTTTTGGAGCTGGTTAAATTAACAGATAAGAAAGAAGCTTATGTTGATTCACTATCAAGAGGCATGAAGCAAAGGCTATGCCTTGCCAGAAGCTTAATCCACGACCCGAAATTTCTTATACTGGATGAACCTGCTTCAGGTCTTGACCCTAGAGCAAGGGTAGAAATGCGGGAAATATTGAAAGAGCTTCGCACAATGGGAAAGACAGTCCTAATAAGTTCGCATATATTAACTGAATTATCGGAATTATGTACATCTATTGGTATAATAGATGATGGTCGCCTGGTAGCAAGTGGCTCAGTTTCACAGATTTTAGAGAAAATGACACACTCGGGAATGATAAGAATAAAAGTTTTGGAAAGACAGGATGAAGCTGTGAAGATTCTTTTGGAGATGCCTGAGGTTAGTGAAGTAAGTTCAGTATCTGATATTTTAGAAGTAAAAATAAAAGGCAGAGAAGAACTTTTCGCTAAGGTTTTAAAAGAGCTTGTTGACAAAGATATACCTGTGGTTTCATTCCATCCTGAAGAAGGCTCACTTGAATCTGTATTTATGCAGCTTACCGAGAGGGGGACAGAAAATGAGAATTAATCCAATCCTCAAGAAAGATTTAAAAACCAAACTACGTGGTTGGAGGACCATGGTTTTATTATGTTGCTATATACTTCTCTTGTCTGCCATATTATTTCTATATTTTGCTGGTAACAATATGTTGGTTCCATATAGTAGCACAGCTTACAGCCCTCGAATGGCTGTAGATGCGTATAATTTGCTCATTGTATTCCAGTTCGCACTACTGTTTCTAGCAGTACCAGCAATAACTGCAACATCCATTACTAGTGAACGTGAAAGACAAACACTTGATTTAATGCTCGTAACAAAAACATCATCAGTAAGAATCGTTTTTGGTAAAGTTATGGTATCCATTGCGCATACTATGCTGCTATTAATAGCTTCTATGCCGGTATTGGGCGTGGTGTTTTTTTTCGGTGGAGTTAATTTTGCTGATATTGCAAAGCTATTGTTATTCTATGTTATAACTTCATTTTTTGTTGCAAGCTGCGGAGTATTCTGTTCCACATTATTTAAGAGAAATATCGTTGCAATAATTACAACATACATTCTCTTAGGTATCATAACATTTGGTCCGTTTATTGTATTACTTATAAGCGTTTATGTTAAGGAACTGGTGTTGCGAAATGTTGGGTTTAATCCAACCTATGGCGACTTTTTAAAGCCGCTATTTCCTTCGTCGATATTTGGATTTACTTCATTTTATTATAGCGGTTCGAGTATGTATGGTTATGGGTATAGTCTGTGGGGAAGCGTATGTCAAGAGATTGAAAGCCAAATCGCTCGTGAAACAGGTATATTGAGATTTTTTAAGCCATGGATTGTGAATAGTGTTTTTAACATTGTTGGCTCAATACTACTAATATTGTTAAGTGCAGCAAAACTTAATCCAGTGCGCAGAAAGAAATAGACTAATAAAGTGTATTAGCAGAAGGACAAACTGAATGAAATAATATGTTTGCATTAAATACATTCAATTTTATGAGGATATTATGGATGAGAAGTATATATTAAAATCATTGAGACCTTTAAGAATAAAAATATTTATCCATAAAGCTATAGAGATAATTTCCTGGGCTTTATTAATTTCGGGCTGCGTATCTTTAATACTTGCATTTGCTTCTTTGTTTGTAGTCATTCCTTTTGTCAGGTATAAAATACTTGAGCTTATCGGATTATCCGCTGTTATAGGGTTAATTGTGTCTTTGTTTTTTATACCTTCAAAAAAACAGCTCATAATGACTGCAGATAGTCTTGGAATGGCTGAAAGGATAATTACTGCATGGTATCTTTTTGGTGATAAATCCAATGTTGCACAACTTCAGAGACAGGATACTAAAAATTTGTTAAATAGCACTAATCTAGCTTCGAGATACAAAATTACGCTTAAAAAATACTTGTATATATTTGCTTCATCATTTATTGTATTGGCATTTGCATTTACATTTATTCCAGGTCGAGTATATAATGAAACGCAAATCAGAGAAAAACTAGTTCAGCAAATGGATGAGCATGAAAAGCAAATTAAAGAGCAGATAGAAAACCAACAGGAGAAAAACCCAGAAATAAGTGAAGAACAATTGAAACAACTTAAAGAGGCTCTTGAAAAGCTGAGTGAGGAATTTGAGAAATCAAAAACGGAAGAGGATGCACTAAAAGCTCTTACACAAATGGAAAATCTGATAGATGATTTAAAAAAACAAGATCCTCTTAAGGAGCTGGATACATTGCAGAGTGCATTTAATGATTCGTTATTAACAAAAGATATGGCAGAGAGCCTGGAGAGCCAAGATGAAGAGGCTTTAAAACAAGCTCTTGAGGAACTTAAAAAACAATTAGATAACGAAGAAAATATGAAAGAATTGTCTGAGGTTCTTAAAGCAGCAGCAATGAACATGTCCGATAACTCAGCTCTTTCCCAAGCTCTTCAAGACATTGCATCTTTGTCTGAATCTGGGAGTATGTCAAGTGATGATATAGTTCAAAGTCTTGTAGAGTTAGTGAATGAAACAATGAAAAATGCACAAGGACAAGAAGCTTTTGAAAATGCACTTTCTGATTTAAGTGGTACTTTGTCAAAAGCAAGAAGTTCAATTTCAGCAGTCGATCAAAGAATAGCATCGGGTAAGTCAGCCCAGAATGGTAAGAGCCCAGGAGCCAAAGGTACGGAGTCAAATGGCGATGGCCAGTCTGGTCAATCAATAGACCCGTCAAAAGGGGGAAATGGATCCCAAGGAATGGGCGCAGGCGCTGGTGCAGGAGATGGAACAACAAGTGAAGATGCGGGTTATTTTGATGGTGACGAACCAGGAAAGGGTAGAATGCCAGGTGATAGGCAAGAGGCAGATTATAAACGTATATATGTACCTGAACGTTTAGGAGGAGACGGTAATGAAGTGGCTTTGTCAGGGCAAAAACTTGATTCTGGAAGTAGCACATATAGCAATGCAGATGGTGCTCCTGTAATGAAAGGGGCAATGGTTCCCTACGAAGAAGTTTTGAGTGAATACAGACAAGAAGCTGTACAAAGCATGGATAGACAGAGCATACCTGCCGGTATGAAGGAGTTAGTTAAGTCCTACTTTAGTTCACTCGATTAACACCACAAGGGAACAACACAAGGGGACGCAACACAAGGGGACGGTTCTTTTGTGTTGTTACTGAAAAAAACACAGGGGTAACACAGGGGGACGGTTCTTTTGTGTTATTACTGAAAAAAATATAAATGACACTAGGAAGCACTGTACTGTATGGTGATTAAAAACTTATGTAACAAGAAGATATTCTGTATAGAATATGATTAACAACACAAAAGAACCGTCCC